>QNDJ01000300.1 GCA_003644825.1 Candidatus Zhuqueibacterota bacterium
ACAGTCTCTTCAGAGACTTCCAGTAGTATATTTACCACTACCAGAATTCTATTCTGGTAGTGGTCTTCTGGTAGTATATAAACAACGAATTACACGAATTTATTTTAAGATATTCTATTCATGCTTCCTGACCGTATTGTTGCGCATTCTTTGCGTGCTTTGAGGTTAAAAAAGATTTCTTAATATTAAATTTTCTGGGCTCAAATAATAAATATTTTAATATTAAAATAAAGTAGTATATTTAAGTTATATATCTTCTAAATATCAGAATAAATAAAAAACATTAATTTATTTCTATTAAACTTCCAAACTTCATCAGAGACTTCCATTGTTATATATACCATTAACAGAATTCGATTCTGGTAGTGTTATTCTGGAAAAATAACATACCCCCAAAGATTCAAGTTTTATAGATGTTTTTAAATTACAAATGTTTAAAATATTATATATGTATTCAATTCAATATAAAGAGGTTGCTTCATTTTAGTTTATCAGGTCTCGCAATGACAAGTGTGACATTGTTTCTTCGCCCTGAACGCTCAGAACTGGAAATGACAGTTGGGAATTGAAGAATGTTATTACTGTAAATATTGGTTCATAATATATAAAACCTTATATCTCAGATAATTTTTCTTATAGAATACTGCAGTTTTTATTCAAAATTTTTTTCCTTAAGAGCCTTAAGAGATTGTTATACAAAAGAAGAACTAATTTTTGATTGACTTTTTATTAATAAATTCTTAACATTTAATTTACATTAAATTGAGGTTTAAAATGGGTAAGAAGAGATATATAATTTTTGTTCTGGTTTTTTCTGGAATAATAATCTGTGGGGAAAGGTCTTTTGGTCAGAAAATTTTTGGTTTTTATCCGGAAAACTCTAAAAAAGAGATATCCCTTGAAAAGAGGTTTAAGTTAATTCCTTCTTCAAAAGAGATAAAAAAGAATTTAAGGATACTTTCAGAAGAGGCTCATATGGCAGGCACTCCAGCAGATTACGCTAATGCAAAGTTTGTAAAGGAAAAAATGATTGAATATGGGATTGAAACTAAGCTGGATGAATATGTTGTGTATTTACCTTATCCAGAAGAAATAAAATTAAAAATGGTAGAACCAGAGGAAAAGGAGTTCAATTTGCGAGAACAGGGATGGTTGTGGGATAAAGATTCATATGACAGAAATGCTGTGGTTCCATTCAATGCATATTCTGCTTCAGGAAACATTACTTCTCAACTGGTTTATGTTAATTATGGTCTTCCGGAGGATTACAGAGTGCTGAGTGATATTGGTATAAGTGTTAAGGGTAAAATTGCAATTATAAGATATGGAAAATGTTATCGGGGAGTAAAAGTATATCTTGCAGAGAAGAATGGAGCATCGGGTGTTATTCTTTATTCAGACCCTGCTGATGATGGTTATATGGTGGGTGATATTTATCCTCGGGGTCCTATGAGGCCACCCAGTGGTGTTCAGAGAGGAAGTATAAAATATATGTTCTATTATCCTGGTGACCCTTTAACCCCTGGCTGGGCTTCCATAGAAAATCAAAATAGATTGAACCCTGAGGATGCTGTTGACCTTCCGCATATACCCTGTATTCCAATTTCCTATGGAAATGCAAAAGATTTATTGAAATGTATTTCTGGTCCTGAAGTCCCGCAGAAATGGCAGGGAGGATTGCCTTTCAGGTATCACATTGGTCCAGGACCCGCAAAGGTGAATATGAATGTTAAAATGGAGTATAGAAATAGAAAAATATGGAATACAATCGGTAGAATTGAAGGAACAAAAAGAAAAGATGAGCTGGTTATACTGGGTAATCACAGGGATGCCTGGACTTTTGGTGCTGCAGACCCCAATAGTGGAACAGTCGTTATGTTGGAGATAGCAAAAACACTTGGAAAATTATTAAAGAAAGGATTTAAACCCTCAAGAACAATAATTCTTGCAACCTGGGATGGTGAAGAATTTGGTATTATTGGTTCTACCGAATGGGTGGAAAATAATATAAAACGGCTTAAAGAAAAAGCTATTTTATACTTGAATGTTGATACAGGTGTTACTGGTAGAAATTTTGGAGCATCTGCAACTCCTTCTTTAAGAAACTTCATAAGAGATGTAACAAAGAGTGTTATAGACCCTGCTACCGGACAAACTGTTTATGAAGCCTGGAGAAAAAACCAGAAAATAGATGAACTAAATAAAAAGAAAAAAGAAAAAATAGATACAAGAATTGGGATACTTGGCAGTGGTTCAGATTTTGCTGCTTTTTTTAATTTTGCTGGGATCAGTTCTTTAGGATGGAGTTTTGGTGGAAAGAGTGGAGTATATCATTCACAGTTTGATAATTTTTATTATATGTCTGAATTTGGTGATCCGGGTTTTGTTTATCATCCTGTTATTGTCAAACTAACAGGAATTGCAATTCTGAGGTTTGCAAATTGCGATATACTACCTCTTGATTATTATACTTATGCCAGAGAAGTAGAAAAATACGTTGATGATTTAGGTAAATATTCATCAAACAAAATTGATCTCAGTACGGTAAAGGAAAAGGTAATTAACTGGAAGAATTTATGTAAAGAACTAAATGATAAAATTAAAGTTGAACTTAAAGAGAATTCTCTTTCATCTGCTGATGTTGATTTACTGAATGAAAAACTTATGAAAATTGAGAGAAATTTCCTGAACGAAGATGGCCTGCCGGGAAGAAGCTGGTATAAACATACTATATTTGCTCCGGGTTTCCATTCTGGATATTCTGCTATAACAATTCCGGGTGTAAGGGAAGCTATAAGTAATGGAAAAATTGATGAAGCAAAAAAACAGTTGAGAGTGTTATCCTTGATACTTGATAACATTAACACACTAACAAGAGAAGCAATTGAAATATTTTAAGGAGGTTGAAAATAAAGATTCTTTTCTACATATCAGGGCATGGCTTTGGCCATTCTGTCAGATGTATGGAAGTTATTAATCAACTGTTTAATCGGGGAGATGGTGTAGAAGTATTTATAAGAACAAATGCTCCCAGATGGCTTTTTGAATTTACAGTTAATGGTATGTTCAATTATAAATTTGTAATGATAGATGTAGGTGTTTACCAGAGGGATTGCTTTTTCGTGGATAAGTATGGAACGATTAAAAAACTCAGAGAATTGTTTAGTATAAAAGAGGAAATAATTAAAAGAGAGTTAAAATTTATTTCGGAGAATAGCATTCAATATATTGTGGGTGATATTCCACCGATTGCATTTGAAATTGCAAAAAAAGCTGGTTTGCCGGCTGCAGGAATAGCTAATTTCAGCTGGGATTGGATATATTCAGAATATACAAAAGAGTTTCCTGAATTTGTTGAGTATATTGATAAAATTAGAGAGTTTTATTCTAAGGCAAATGTTTTATTTCGGCTGCCTTTTAGTGGAGATTTAAGTTGTTTTAAGAACATAATTGATGTTCCGTTAATTACCAGAAAATCCAGAGTTCCCCCCTTTTTAGTAAGGAAAAAATTTGATATACCCCTGGATAAAAAGGTGGTGTTGATTACCTTGGGTGGTATTTCAAGTAGAAAATTCAATTTTGAAGAGGTAAATCTGGACAAAAAATATTACTTAATTACAACTGATAGTACC
>QNDJ01000301.1 GCA_003644825.1 Candidatus Zhuqueibacterota bacterium
GAATCTGTATTCAGATATAAAAAAGAATGGGATTATTTTACCAGAAGAATAGGATTCTGGATTGACCTTGATAATCCTTATATTACATATAACAATGAATACATAGAAACAGTGTGGTGGATTTTGAACCAGTTCTGGAAAAATGGTCTTATTTATACTGGTAACAAGATTCTTCCTTATTGTGCGAGATGTGGAACAGCTCTTTCGAGCCATGAGTTATCTCTTGGTTATGAAGAAGTTTCAGACCCGTCAATTTATGTGAAGATAAAACTTAAGAATGAAGAGAACACTTATTTTCTTGTATGGACAACAACCCCCTGGACGTTGATCTCGAATGTTGCTCTTGCTTTTAATCCTGAATTTGATTATGCTACAGTTTTTCATCAGAACCAGCGATTGATCCTCGCAAAAGAAAGGCTTGATGTATTAAAAGGAGATTATGAAATTTTAAATGTTAGAAAGGGGAATGAGTTTAAAAATACAGAGTATATTCAGTTATTTCCGTTTTGTAAAGTAAAAGAGAAAGCTTTTTATGTAATAACTGGTGATTTTGTTACTGCAGATGAGGGAACAGGGATAGTTCATATTGCGCCAGCATTTGGTGAGGATGATTTTCAAACAGGTTTGAAATATAAACTTCCTTTTTTACAGCCTGTTGACCTTCAGGGAAGGTTTGTTGATGAGGTTGTTCCATACAGGGGAAAGTTTGTTAAGGATGCCGATAAGTTTATCATTGAGGATTTAGAAAAATCCGGAAGTTTATATAGTGTTGAGAAAATAATCCATAGCTATCCCCACTGCTGGAGATGTAAATCACCTCTTCTGTATTATGCAAAAAAATCCTGGTATATTAAAACTACTGCTTTTAAGGATAAACTTATTGAAAATAACAGAAAAATTAAATGGTATCCCAGGGAAGTTGGTGAAAAAAGATTTGGGCAGTGGCTTGAAAACAATGTTGATTGGTCTCTTTCCCGGGAGAGATTCTGGGGTACACCATTAAATATATGGATTTGTGAAAAATGTGGATTTATGGAATCCGTTGAAGGTATAGAGAAATTAAGAAAAAGAAGCAATAAGCCTTTACCTGAGGAAATTGACCTTCACAAACCGGAAGTTGATGAGATTTATTTTGACTGTCCGAAATGTGGCGGGCAAATGAAAAGAACGCCTGAGGTAATTGATGTATGGTTTGATTCTGGCAGTATGCCTTTTGCCCAGTGGCATTATCCTTTTGAAAATGAAGTGAAATTTAAAGAAAACTATCCTGCAGATTTTATAAGTGAAGCAATCGACCAGACGAGGGGTTGGTTTTATTCTATGTTTGCTATTTCTACTCTTTTGACCGGTATTTCATCTTTTAAAAGGGTGATCTCAATGGAGTTGATACTTGATAAGAATGGTGTTAAAATGAGTAAATCAAGGGGTAATGCTGTTGACCCGGAAGAGGTAATTGAAAAGTTCGGAGCAGACGCTCTGAGATGGTATCTAATTACTAACAGTCCTCCCTGGATTCCAACAAGATTTGACGAGAAGGAAATACTGGAAGTTCAAAAAAAATTTTTTGGAACTTTAATAAATACCTACTCTTTTTTTGCAATATATGCAAATATTGACAAGTTTGTTCCTGAAAAGGTCGATATATCATTTGAAAAAAGGACATTAATAGACCGATGGCTTATTTCTTCTCTTTCGGTACTCATCGAGAGAGTAAACAAGTATCTTGATGATTTTGATATTACAAAAGCTGGAAGAGAAATATCAAATTTTGTAATTGATGATTTGTCTAACTGGTACGTAAGACGTTCCAGAAGGAGATTCTGGAAAAGTGAAATGGAAATTGATAAAGCTTCTGCTTATCAAACACTTTATGAGGCTTTAGTTATTTTGACCAAATTGCTTGCTCCATACATTCCATTTTTGTCTGAAGAACTCTACAGAAATCTGACAAAGAATGAAAAAGGGAGTGTGCATCTGGCTTTTTACCCGGAGAAATTTGGAGAAAAAGTGGATAAAACACTTATCGAAAAGATGGATGTCGCAAGGAAGGTCGCATATTTTGGAAGGTCAATCAGGAGTAAAACCAGAATTAAAATAAGACAACCGCTGAGAAAATTATTTGTTGTTACAAAAAATAACTTCAGGAAGGAAGCTATTGAAGAGTTTAAAGATATAATACTGGATGAAGTTAATGTAAAGGAAATTGAATATCTGGATGATGATTCAAAATTGTTATCTAAAAAAATTAAGCCTAATTTTAAACAGTTGGGCCCGAGAATTGGTAGATATATGAAAGAAACTTCTACTATTATTAAAAATCTTCCCGCCGAAAAAATAGAAAAATTGGAAAATGGAGAAAAAATAAATATTTATATAAATGAAGAAAAGATAGAATTGACCCCTGAAGATGTAGAGATATATAACGAAAATATTTCAGGAATTGAAATGATGTCAGAAGAGGATTCTATTGTTGCCCTTGATACGAATTTAACAACAGAGTTAATTTATGAAGGATATGCAAGAGAATTTGTAAACAGAATACAAAATATGCGGAAAGAAGCCAGGTTTAATGTTGAGGATAGAATAAGGATCTTCTTTGATGTTCCCGAAGAACTTGGGAAAGCATTGAAGTTTCAGGAAGAGTATATTGCCCGGGAAACTTTAGCCAGAGAGATTTACAATAACTTCAAAGAAGGAGAATTTCATAAAGAAATCCAGATTGATAACTTCACCTCAAAAGTAGGAATTGAAAGGATTTAAATTAAATCATAGGAGATTTTATGAATGAAAAAGACTTGAAACATTTTAAAGAAATTATCATTAAAGAAAAAGAGAGACTACTTAAAAATTTAGATGCTCTCAGAGAAGCTACTATGGAGACTACAAAGGATGCTTCAGGTGAACATTCTTCTTATTCATTTCATATGGCAGACCAGGGAACAGATTCTCAGGAAAGAGAAAAGACTTTCCTGTTTGCTCATCGGGAGGAGCGTTATCTTAAGTATCTGGAGGATGCTCTTCGCAGAATTGAAAGGGGAGAATACGGTATTTGTGAAAACTGTAAAAATCCTATTAGTTTTAAACGATTGGAAGCAGTTCCAATTGCAAAATTATGTGTGGAATGTAAAAACAAACTTTCAAAATAGCAGTTAAATTGAAGATATTAATATTAAGCATTATTGTATTTATAATAGATCAGCTCACAAAATTTTTAGCCAGGCACTGGATAGGACTTGGTGATTCAATAAGAGTTTTTGGTGATGCTTTCAGACTTACTCATGTTCAGAATGAGGGAATGGCTTTTGGTATTATGGTTGGTAATAAAACCATTTTTACAGCTTTCTCTATTATTGCTGCTGTTGTTATTTTATATTACCTTCTTAAAGTAAGAGACCAGAGGTTCATATTTCGCTTTCCACTGGCTTTAATTTTTGGGGGAGCTATAGGAAATATTTTTGATAGAGTTGTTTTTGGAAGAGTAGTTGATTTTCTTGATGTAAATATCCCCGATATATCTATTTCCTCACATAAAATTCTTTTTGTGAAAATCCCCTCTATAGAATTAACAAGATGGCCTGTTTTTAATTTTGCTGATGCTTCTGTTACAATAGGAATGATTATGCTA
>QNDJ01000302.1 GCA_003644825.1 Candidatus Zhuqueibacterota bacterium
ATATTTTGTTTACTCTTTGATATTCCTGTTTTTTTCAATTTTATTACTAAGCTATGTACTATATGGACAGGAAAATCTACCATATTTAAACCCCGATTTACCCGTTAAAGAGAGAGTTAAAGATTTATTAAGCAGAATGACAATTGAAGAGAAAATAGCTCAATTACAATGTATGCTCAGGGGTGAAGAAGTTATTCAAGAAAGAGGTATAGGTGGTTTAGGCGTGGTACTTAGAAGGCTTGGACCAGTGGAAGCAGCAAAAAAAGCAAATAAGATACAAAGGTATGCTTATGAGCATACTCGTTTAAAGATACCTGTAATTATCCACGATGAAGCATTACATGGTCTTGTTGGGAAAGGTGCCACGAGTTTTCCTCAGGCAATTGGTCTTGCAAGCACCTGGGATACGCAATTAATGGAAAAAGTTGCAACTGTTATAGCCAGAGAAACAAAAAGTAGAGGTATCCACCAGGTTCTTTCTCCTGTTATCAATATTGCCAGGGACGTGAGATGGGGCAGAGTGGAAGAAAGTTATGGTGAAGACCCATATTTAACCTCGCGAATGGGTGTTGCTTTTTGTAAAAGTATTGAAAAAGAAGGTGTAATAACTACACCCAAACATTTTGTAGCGAATGTTGGTGATGGTGGACGGGACAGCAACCCGATACATTTTTCTGAAAGATTATTAAGAGAAATCTATTTTCCTGCTTTTAAGGCGTGTTTTCAGGAGGCTGGGGCAAGGTCTGTTATGGCTGCATACAACTCGATTGATGGCTTGCCCTGTAGCGCTAATAGATGGTTGCTTACTGATATATTGAGAAATGAATGGGGATTTAAAGGATTTGTTGTGTCTGACTATGGTTCTGTATGGGGAATTGTTTTTAAACACAATACCGCTTCTACAAAGAAGGAAGGAGCAAAACAGGCTATTGAAGCTGGTCTTGATGTTGAATTACCGAATATTAACCTGTATGGTGAACCTCTACTTCAATCGGTTAAAAGTGGCCTGGTTTCAGAATCTACTATTGATAAGTCAGTAAAACGGATTTTAGAAATAAAATTCAGGATGGGTCTGTTTGAAAACAGATATGTTGACCCGGATTATGCTGGTAAAATAAATGATTGTAAGAAACATAGAAAGCTAGCTCTTCAGGCGGCTCGTGAAGCGATAGTATTATTAAAAAATGAAGGTAATACATTACCATTAAAAAAAGATATAAAGTCAATTGCGGTTATAGGACCGAATGCAGATGCTGTCAGGCTTGGTGGTTATAGTGGGTCAGGCATGAAGGTTGTTACTGTTCTTGAAGGAATTAAAAATAAAGTTTCGCCGGGAACCAGGGTTTTTTATGAAAAGGGTTGTGAACTTGGTAAAGCTGCACTTCCACCTATATCTTCGGAGAATTTGATTTCCACTGGTGAAAAAGGAATGGTTCATGGTTTAAAAGGAGAATATTTCAATAATATGGATTTGTCCGGTGACCCCGTGGTAGTCAGAATCGATAAACAGGTTAACTTTGATTGGGGTGGAGATTCACCTGATCCGAAAATAAATTCTGACCATTTCTCTGTAAGATGGTCAGGCAAATTTACAGTTCCTTCCACAAAGTTATATAGAATAAGTATTACAACTGATGATGGTGTTCGCCTGTATGTTAATGGAAGATTATTGGTGGATAGATGGTTTGATAGAGCAGCAACGACTGATATTGTTTCTTTGAAACTTGAAGCTGGCAAACAATATGATATATGTATTGAATACTATGAGAATGGTGGTATGGCTTTTGCAAGTCTTGGATGGGATGAAAAATCTGATATAGAAGACGAAATACAAAAAGCTGTTGAAGTTGTAAAAAAATCTGATGCTGTGGTTGTAGTGACCGGGATTATTGAAGGTGAAGGAAGAGACAGAGCATACCTTGATTTACCCGGCTCTCAGGAAGAGTTAATTAAAAAAGTATCTGATGTGGGTAAACCTGTAGTTGTGGTTTTAATTAATGGAAGTGCTGTAACAATGAACAACTGGATAGATAGAGTCTCAGCGATTGTTGAAGCCTGGTATCCCGGTGAGGAAGGGGGAAATGCAATTGCTGATGTTCTCTTTGGTGATTACAACCCTGGTGGAAAACTCCCGATTACTTTCCCACAATCAGTTGGGCAGGCTCCTCTATATTATAACTATAAACCCACTGGAAGAGGGTATGACTATATATATGTCAGTGGAAAACCTTTATTTCCGTTTGGTTATGGACTCAGTTATACGGAATTCAAATACAGCAATTTAAGGATAACACCTGAAAAGATAACCACGAATGAAAAAATCAATATAAGCGTTGATGTTGAAAACGTTGGAAATTTCAGGGGAGATGAGGTTGTGCAACTTTATTTACACGATGTTGTTGCAAGTATGATTAGACCTGTGAAGGAGCTAAAGGGATTTAAAAGAATAACTCTTGACCCGGAAGAGAAAAAGACTGTAAATTTTGTTATTAAACCCGAACAATTATCTTTTCTTGATGTTAATATGAATAGAATAATTGAACCGGGAATATTTGAAGTTATGATTGGGAGCTCTTCAGAGGATATAAGGTTAAAATCGAGTTTTGAAGTTGTAAGTCGTTAATAAAAAATAATTTTTTTCCTATTGAGGTTGAATATGTATGATTGTTATTTAATGAATATTATTTATAAGACGTTGAAGAACAGATTATATTTAATTATGATTTTTTGTTTTCTTTTTTATGTTGCCTGTGACTCGGGTTTATTTTCTAAAGGAAAAGTTCGTTTAATCAGTTCTTCCCATGGTAGATGTGAAGGAAGAATGAATACAGATGTGGGAGATACGAGGTCCATTAAACAGGATTCTATAGAGGTAGTGTATGCAATTAAAGAAAAGGAAGTTGTCTTAGTTCAAAAAAATACGTTTTTTAATTGCTGTCTGGATACAATTCTTGTAGAATTAACCCAGCAAAACAATACGATTAAAATTACCGAGCACGAGATTGCAACAAACCCTTGCAGATGTATCTGCCCATACAGTGTAAATATCATTTTTAAAGTTCCTGATTATGGTGCTTATAATGTTGAAATATGGATTGAAGACAGGGTTATTTGGAAAAAAGAAATTAATGTAAATCGGTAAAATATACTGGAAATCTAATTTACAATTTCTTTTTTTCACGCTTCAAAAAACACCGTCTTAATAATTCTAGTGTATTTATTAATTTAAAGGTGCATTTATAAACACCAACTGTAACAATATTACCCAAATCATCTTTTCCGCTCCATTTTATCTGGTATTTGCTGGAATTTTTAAAGATATTTAGGAGAGTTTTACCTTCTGACTTTTGATATTATAGATTTTAATCTCCACTATGGTTTCTTCTTTGAGATAATACTTAATAGTTGTTTCGTTGTTGAAGGGATTGGGTAAGTTCTGTTTTAATTTAAATGACCTGGGAACTTCAGGTTTATAATTATCCACTGTATCAGGTTCTGTTATTCTTTCTCTTTAATATTCTGGAATAAATCCAGGGTTTCCAGTAAACCAACTGTGGTATTTATTAACAAATTCTGTTTTTAAAATAATTCCACTGTCTCCAGCATCAAAGAATAC
>QNDJ01000303.1 GCA_003644825.1 Candidatus Zhuqueibacterota bacterium
CAAATAAACCTGTTATTGATAAAGAAAATTGTATATTTTTCCAGAGGGGTAAATGTAAAGCATGCGAAAAATTCTGTAGTGTAAATGCTATTGATTGGGAGCAAAAAGATAGGATAATTGAAAGGGAAGTTGGTGCTATAGTTGTAGCGACCGGTTTTGACCTTTATCCAATGGTAAATATGGGTGAATATGGAGCTGGCAAGATTGAAGATGTAATTGATGGTCTTGCTTTTGAGAGGCTTCTTTCTGCTTCAGGACCAACCGCTGGTGAAGTAAAAAGACCTTCAGACGGAAAAGTTCCCAAAGAGGTTGTTTTTGTTCAATGTGCTGGTTCAAGAGACCCGGAACTGCATAATGCATACTGTTCAAAAGTATGCTGTATGTATAGCACAAAACACGCAATGCTTTATAAACACAGGGTTCCGGATGGTCAGCCTTATGTTTTCTACATTGATGTAAGGACTGCAGGCAAAGGTTATGAAGAGTTTTACCAGAGAGCAACAGAAGAGGATGGTGTTGTTTTTCTGAGAGGAAAAGTTTCCAAAATATTTAAAGAAAATGGTAAAGTAGTTGTATGGGGTTCTGATACATTAACGGGTAAAGAAGTTGAGATTTCAGCAGACCTTGTTGTTCTTGCGATGGCAATGGTTCCAAGTTTTGGAACAGATGAGCTGGTGAAAAAATTAAAGATAGGCTGTAGCAATGATAATTTTATTGCAGAAGCGCATCCAAAACTAAGGCCTGTGGAGAGTATATCTTCGGGATTTTTCCTTGCAGGTTGTTGCCAGGCACCTAAAGATATACCGGAGACTGTTGCTCAGGCAAGTGGTGCTGCAAGTAAGGTTATAGGATTATTTTCTCAGGAAAAATTATCTCATGAACCGATTGTTGCAACTGTAAATGAAGATGTTTGTTGTGGATGTAGAATTTGTATATCTGTATGTCCTTATGAAGCAAGGGAATTTGATGAAGAGAAGAATATTGCTAAGGTTAATGAGGTTTTATGTGAGGGCTGTGGTGCCTGTGTAGCTGCCTGCCCATCAGGAGCAACCCAGCAGAAAAATTATTCGGATAAACAAATTCAAGAAATGATAAGAGTAAGTTTAGAGGTATAAATTATGAGTGAACCAAAAATAATATGTTATCTTTGTAAATGGTGTACTTATGCGGGTGCGGATCTTGCCGGGACTTCCAGAATGCAGTATCCATCTAATGGAGTTAATATTCGATTTTTATGTTCCAGCAGAATAGACCCTCAACATGTTCTTTGGGCATTTAAGAATGGAGCAGACGGTGTTTTTATAGGTGGATGTCATCCGGGAGATTGTCATTATCAGGAGGGAAACTACAAAACTCTGGGAAGAACTGTGTTATTAAAGAAAGTGCTGAAACAATTTGGAATAGATGAAAGCAGGCTCAGATTGGAATGGATATCTGCAGCAGAAGGAAGTAAATTTGTGAGAGTTATGAATGAATTTTCGAATCACATTAAATCTCTTGGTCCCATTAAACTGGGTATAGAAGGTTGAAAATAGGAGAGTATAATATGTCCAATGTAAATCAAGAGAAAACTAATGAGTTAGTGCCCATATTTATAATGGGTGAAAAATATGAAGTGCCACCTTCATTAACAATCCAGAAGGCAATGGAATATGCCGGCTATCAGCTTAAAAGAGGATGTGGGTGCAGGGGCGGTATCTGCGGTGCCTGTGCAACAGTATATAGAATGCCTGATTCCTATAGAATAGAAGTGGGGCTTGCCTGTCAGACTGTTGTTAAACCTAATATGTATCTTACTCAAATTCCGTTTTTCCCTGCAAATAAGGCTGTGTATGATATAGAGAAACTCAAGCCAACTGGTGAAACCATAGCACAATTGTATCCTGAAATATTTAAATGTATTGGGTGTAATACCTGTACAAGAAGCTGTCCAATGGATATTGAGGTAATGAATTATATTTCCTATGCGATAAGAGGAGATATTGCGAAGGTTGCTGAGCTTTCCTTTGATTGTGTTATGTGTGGTCTTTGTACTGCGAGATGCCCAACTGAACAGGTTCAATATAATGTTGCTATATTATGCAGGCGGTTGTATGGAAAGTATATTGCACCAAAAGCAAAACATCTTCAAGAAATGATTAAAAATATTGATGAAGGTAAATATAATGAAGGATTAAACAAATTAATGAATGCTACAAAGGAAGAATTGAAAGAGCTTTATGTGAATAGGGAAGTTGAACCTGAAATGGCTGATGAGTTCTGGGAGCCTGAAAATAAAGAGTTTCTTTAAAATTGATATTTGTATTTAGGAGGAAATATAATGCCATATACACCCGAATTAAAAGAACTTATTAAAAGGGTTGAAAAAACAAGACCTGAAAGAGTTGAAAGAAAAAAGAGCGGGAAAGAATTTCCTGCTCTATCCCTGGAAGAAAGTAAAAAAAGATTGATTCAATATCATCCTGATTATATTGAAGGAAATAAACGGGAAATAAGAGTCGGACCAAATAAAGGATACAAGATAAGCAAGGAATTTGTAGATTTACTTGAAGCAAAAAGCAGAATAGACCCTGACAGAGTTGATCTGACAGATATTACCTATGAAACTGATGTTTTAGTTATTGGAGCTGGTGGAGCAGGGGTTTCTGCGGCATTGCTGGCATCTGAACAAGGTGCAAATGTTCTTGTTGTTACGAAGTTAAGAGTTGGAGATGCTAATACTATGATGGCTGAAGGTGGAATTCAGGCTGCTGATAAAGGAACAAAGGATTCTCCATATTATCATTATCTTGATGTAATGGGTGGAGGTCATTTTGTTAACAAACCGGAACTGGTTAAAACCCTTGTTACTGAAGCACCAAAAGTTATAGCCTGGCTTGAAAATTTAGGTGCTATGTTTTCAAAATTCCCTGATGGAAGAATGCAGTCAATGCATGGTGGTGGAACTTCCAGAAAAAGGATGCATTATGCCGCTGATATTACTGGGGCAGAAATTATGAGAACCCTGCGAGACGAGGCTAAAAATAAACCTGATAAAATTAAATTTCTGGAGTTTTCTCCTGCTGTTGAACTTATTATGGATGATAGAGGGTATTGTTCAGGAGCAATTATATATAATTTAGAAACAGAGGAATATGATGTTGTAAAAGCGAAGGCAGTTATTATCGCAACTGGTGGTTCTGGTAGGCTGCATATTCAGAATTTTATGACAACAAACCATTATGGAGCAACTGGAGATGGTGTTATCCTGGGATACAGAGCAGGGGTTAAGCTGTGCTTTTTACATACTGTGCAATATCATCCGACAGGGGCTGTTTTTCCTGAGCAGGCTGAAGGTTTACTGATTACTGAGAAATTCAGAGGCGCAGGAGCAAATCTTCTAAATATTGATGGGGAACAGTTTGTTTATGAAAGAGAACCAAGGGATGTAGAGGCTGCAAGTATTATAAGAGAATGTTCAAAGGAAGTTGGTAAAGGTGTTCCAACACCTACCGGAAAAGTGGGGGTCTGGCTTGATTCCCCTATGATTGAGATGTTAAAAGGTGAAGGAACTGTTAAAAAAGAATTTCCCGGAAAATATATACTTTTTAAAAGATATGGTATAGATA
>QNDJ01000304.1 GCA_003644825.1 Candidatus Zhuqueibacterota bacterium
AAAAAATTCTTAATTCAGTAATATTTCTGTTTGTTCTTTTAAGTTTTTTATCTTTAAGTTATTCATCTGAAAGAAAGGGAAACGGAAAAATTAAAGGAAAAATAACTGAAAAAGGAACGAAAAGACCTTTAATTGGTGCTAATATAATTCTATTGAATACAAAATTAGGAGCTTCATCAGATAGAAACGGAAATTTTATAATAAATTCTGTTCCTCAAGGAGAATATACATTAAAAGCTTCGTATATTAGCTACAGAAACATTACTATTGAAGGGATAAAAGTAATTGAAAACGAAACTACAGAAATCAATATTGAGCTTGAAAAATCTTTTATCGATGTTCCATCAATAGTTGTTACAGCCAGTAAAAGAACACAGAGTTATACTGATTTGCCTGTAAGTGTTGATATTGTAACATCAAGAGAAATTAAAAAACTGAACACCGTAGCATTAAATGAGGTTCTGGAATATTCCCCAGGTATAAACATAATAGGAGGCCAGATAAATATCAGGGGGTCCGGTGGATATAGAATGGGAACAGGTAGCCCTGTACTATTACTAATTGATGGTATTCCTGTACTTGCGGGCGATACTGGAGATATTAAATGGGATGTAATCCCCATTACTGAAATTGAAAGAGTTGAAGTTATAAAAGGGGCGGGTTCAGCTTTATATGGAACAGCAGCAATAGGTGGTGTCATTAATGTAATAACAAGAAGTGCATCAGAAAAACCAGAAACAAATCTCAGAATTTCAGGTGGTTTTTACAGTAAACCAATTTATAAAGAATGGATATGGAAAAATAAACACCAGGCTTTCTACAGTATTGATGTAAGCCACTCAAGAAGAATAGGAAAACTCAATTTCCTGCTCACTTCCGGAAGAAAATACTCTCAGGGTTATCATCAAAATGGAGAATATGACAGATGGAACCTGTTTTGTAAAATTAAATACAGTTTTTCTCCCGGTAATCACTGGACTCTTTTTACAAACTGGGCAACAGAAGACCACGGAGTATTCATTCAATGGAAAAACATTAATAGCCCACTGGAGGTTCCAAAAGAGAACGTTGGTGAATGGACACGCTCCAATAAACTTAATATTGCTTCAAAATATTACAGACTGATTAATAGAAACCTGGCATTTAACATTAAAAGTTATCTTTATAGAACTTCATTTATGAATGTATTGTATGACTCAACCACACATTCCAGGTCAAATAGAATAGGAAATGAAGTTCAATTTGATTATTTTTACAAAAAATCTCATGTTATTACTACCGGACTGGAATCTATATTTGATATCGTAAATTCAGACCTGTTCGGCGGTTTTCATTATGGAATCGATGCAGCTTTTTATATTCAGGATGAGATAAAATTAAATAAAGATTTTAAACTAACCGCTGGATTCAGGTATGATTATAAAAAGATAGATTCTTTAAAATCAGAAAACCAATTAAGCCCCAAGTTGGGCTTAACTTACAATCCTAATAATTCAATAACATTTAGAATCAATACAGGAAGAGGGTTTCGATATCCTTTAATTTCAGAAGCTTTTGCAAATACGGTACAGTCCGGATTTAGAATTTTGCCAAACCCCGATATACGCTCTGAATCAAGCTGGTCTTACGAAACCGGTATGAACTTTTTAATTTCACCTTTTTTTCAGGGAGATGTTGCTCTTTTCTGGAATGACTACTGGAATTTTATAGAAGCAAACCCGGATAGAAAAGGTAGCGTAAGGTTTGAAAATTTAACAAGAGCAAGAATAAAAGGAATTGAAATAAATTCTCAGTTTGCACCTTACAATTTTTTTACTATTTTATTTAATTATACATATATAAAAGGAGAAGAGCTAACAGGAGGAATAAATGAACCTCTTGCTTACAGACCAGAGCACATTCTGAATATAAGTGGGGATTTCCTGTATAAACAGATGAAAATTGGAGCAAACTTCAGATATATAAGCAGGATAAAAAAATATAAAATGTTTCCGGATGATAAAAGAGTTCCTGTTTATCTTGTTGACGCTTGGATTGGAATTGAGTTAAAAAACTATGTACTCCAGTGGAAGGCTAACAATTTGCTTCAATATTATTATACAAAAATAGAGAGAAATTTAGCTCCGATCAGAAATTTTACTTTAACTATAAATAGGAAATTTTGAAAAATGATTGACTTTAAAAAATTAATGGTCGTTATTTACGTTATTGCAGCTATTAGTGCAATTTTTCTTTGCAGTAAGATGATTGGAACTATAAATAAAACCATAAAACCTGAAAAAATTGTTTATGCTAAAATGGATAATTTGAACCTCAGAGTTGACCCTTCAGAAGGTAGTATGGTTATAATTACTGTAAAGAAAGGTGACAAATTAATTTTCCTGGAAGAAAAAGGAGAATGGATTAAGGTTGCTACGGGTTCTTTTTCCGGTTATGTAAAAAAAGAAAACATATCTGAGTCCCCGGTAAAATAACAAAAATTCTACTCGGTTGTAAATATGAAAAATTTATTAATCTCGATTTCTGGAATAAGGGGTATTGTAGGCGAGGGAATAACACCCGATATTGTATGCAAATTCTCGTCTTCATTTGGAACTTATATAAACGAAGGAAAAATAGTTGTAGGTATGGATTCCAGACCATCTGGAGAAATGCTGTTAAAAGCAGCAATAGCAGGGTTAAATGCTGTAGGTTGTGATACTGTTGATTTAGGTATTTGCCCTACTCCTACTATATCGATGATAATTCCAGAAATTAACGCTCAGGGGGGAATTGCAATTACTGCAAGCCATAACCCAATTGAATATAACGCATTAAAATTTTTCGATAATAAAGGTTTCCTGCTTGACGAAAAATCTATTAAAGATATTACTGATAATTTTATCAATAATAAAATAAATTATAAACCTTATGATAAAATTGGAAAATTGAGAGACAAAGTTAATGCTATTCAACATCATATAAAATCAATTTCATCTCTCGAAATCATCGATATACAGAAGATAAGAAAAAGAAAATTCAGAGTTGCTCTGGATTTAATCAATGGTACAGCCGCTGTTTTAATACCAGAACTTTTAAGTAAGTTAGGGTGTAAATTGTTTATGATAAATGCCAGACCTGATGGCATGTTCAGGAGAAACCCAGAGCCTGTTCCTGAAAACCTGAAGGAACTGTCACAACTGGTGATTGAAAAAAAGGCAGATATTGGATTCGCTTTTGACCCTGATGGAGACAGGCTGGCTGTGGTAGATAATAAGGGAAATCCTGTAGGTGAGGATAATACCCTTGCCCTTGTTGTAAAATATGTTTTATCAAGAAAAAAAGGAGATATTGTTGTAAATGCTTCAACTTCAATGGTAATTGAAGATATTGCTAAAGAATACTCTATCAAAGTATTCAGAACAAAAGTTGGAGAAGTATATGTTGCAAAGAAAATGCAAGAAATTAAAAGCCCTGTAGGTGGTGAAGGAAACGGTGGTATAATCTTTTCTGACCTGCACTATGGTAGAGATGCTTTTATTGGCGCTGTTCTTATACTTCAAATGTTAGCTGAAAAAGGAAAAACAATAAACGAAATTGTAAATAAACTGCCAACATATTTTATGT
>QNDJ01000305.1 GCA_003644825.1 Candidatus Zhuqueibacterota bacterium
GCTCTCTATTCACAAACATAATAATCCCTATTTAATCTACTTTAAAGTAGTCTACTTTAAAGTATACTATTTTTACTGGATATAATCAAGTGAATTTTTCCCAATTTTATCCTAATTTTTTTCTCTTTACAAGATATTCAAAAAGAGCCTGGTCAAGGTCTGTATCTGTTTTCATCAAAACATAATCAATTCTATTTTCAAGGCAATTTTTCTTAAAACTATCTATAAACATCCTTATCTGCTGTTTGTATTCTTTCCTTAAGTGCCAGGGTTGAATATTCATTTCATCTTTCGTTTCCATATCCCGAAATACACTGTCTCTTTTAAAAGAAAATTCTATTTCAAAAGGGTCAAGAATATGAAATATTATTACTTCATGTTTTTTATGCCTGAAATGTTTTAAGCCGGATAGAATCTTTTCAGGATCATCAAATAAATCAGAAATTAGGATGATTAAACCTCGCCTTTTTATTCGCTCTGCAAGGGTATGCAGAATTAAATGAATATTTGTTACTTCCCCGGTTTTTAAGTTATTCAGTTCCCTCGTAATATCATAAAAATAGCTCAAAATTGACCTTGGTGGAATGTATTTTCTAATTATTTTATCAAAAATTGCAAGTCCAATAGCATCTCTCTGTTTCAATATTAAATAAGTCAATGACGCAGCAAGATAAGAAGCGTATTCAATTTTCTTGATTTTTCCAGAAGTATATCCCATAGAACCGCTTGCATCAAGTAGAATATAAGCTTTAAGGTTTGTTTCTTCTTCATATTCCTTCACATAAAATTTATCAGTTTTCCCGTAGACTTTCCAATCGATGTGTTTAATTTCATCACCGGGCATATATTGGCGATGTTCAGCAAATTCGACACTGAACCCGTGATACGGGCTTTTATGCAGCCCAATAATAAAACCTTCAACAACAAGCCTTGCCTTTAATTCAAGGTTAGCAAGCTTTGAAATAGTTTCCGGTTTTAGAAACTTTCTATAATCTTTCATTTCAGCCTTTAAAAAGCATTTTAATAATGTCCAGAGAAGAAATTCCTTCAGCTTCTGCTGTAAAGCTTGTAACAAGTCGATGTCTTAATACAGGTATTGTAACAGCTATTACATCTTCAATATCTGGAGTCGGTCTGCCATCAAGAATCGACCTTGTTTTAGCCCCGAGAATTAAATATTGTGATGCTCTTGGTCCTGCGCCCCAGCTAACATATTCTTTAATAAATTCCGGAGCATTATCATAATCGGGTCTTGTTCGTCCAACAAAATTAACCGCATATTCAACAACATTATCAGATACCGGAACCCTTCTTACAAGCTGTTGATACCTTAAAATATCCTCTCCTTTTAGAACTACCTTAAGGTCAGCTTCATAAGCACTTGTTGTCGATTTAACAATCTCCACTTCTTCTTCAGGAGAAGGATACTCAACCCACAGGTTAAACATAAATCTATCAAGTTGAGCCTCAGGTAAAGGATAAGTACCTTCTTGCTCAATCGGGTTCTGGGTTGCAAGAACAAAAAAAGGCTGTATTAAAGGGTAGGTTTCCCCAGCAACAGTTACTTTATATTCCTGCATAGCTTCGAGCAATGCAGACTGAGTTTTAGGAGGTGTCCTGTTAATTTCATCCGCAAGAACAATATTTGCAAATACAGGTCCTTTCACAAATTTAAATACTTTTTTACCTGTAGTTTTATCTTCCTCAATAATTTCAGTTCCAGTAATATCAGACGGCATTAAATCCGGTGTAAACTGGATTCTGCTGAATTTCAAATCAAGAACTTTTGCGAGGGTACTTATCAACAATGTTTTTGCCAGACCAGGTACACCAATTATAAGACAATGACCTCTTGCAAGCATCGCAATTAACAATTGGTTTATCAATTCTTTTTGCCCTATAATCACCTTTCCTATTTCACTAACCATTCTATCATAAGCATCTTTCAATTCCTGAACTGTTTCCATATCTTTTTTTGTCATTATAACAACCTCCAGGGAAAATAAAGTGTTACAAATTTTTTACTTCACAACAATATAACTGCTGATAGCATTCTACATAAAATAATTTTTTGTTTCTCTAACTATAACGCCTGATAATAATAGCAATCCAATCAGGTTTGGAAGCGCCATTAATCCATTCATTACATCCGAGATACTCCATACAAGCTGAAGCTGAAATACAGAACCCAGAACCACAAAAATACAGAATACAGTCCTGTAAGGAAGAACTGCTTTCTCACCAAGAAGATATTCAATGGATTTTTCTCCATAATAACTCCATCCTAAAATAGTAGAGTAAGCAAATAAAATAAGCCCGATTGCAACAATTATTCCGCCAGAATCACCTGGCAGCCCAAGATTAAAAGCATTTGTTGTTAGTTCTGCCCCATCCAGACCGCTGGTCCAGGCACCAGTTGAAATTATTACCAATCCCGTCATTGTACACACACAAATTGTATCAATGAACGTTTGTGTCATAGAAACAAGTGCCTGAGTGACGGGTTTTTTTGTTTTTGCTGCAGCTGCCGCTATAGGAGCACTACCCAGCCCTGATTCATTGGAAAATACACCTCTTGCAATTCCAAACCTCATTGCCTGTTTTACACCTGCACCAAGAAACCCTCCCGTAGCTGCTGTTGGAGTAAAAGCACCTTTAAATACAAGCCCTAATGATGATGGAATTGATTTTATATTGATTATAAGAATAACTAAAGCTCCCAGAACATAAAACACTATCATAACTGGAACTAAAAGCCCGGTAACTCTTCCAATACTTTTTATACCTCCTATTATTACAAGAGCAGTTGCAACTCCAAGTATTAGACCAGTTACCCAGAAAGGAACTCCAAAAGATGCATTCACTGCATCAGCTACTGAGTTAGATTGAACCATATTTCCAATTCCAAAAGATGCAACAGCAGCAAATATTGCAAAAACAACACCAAGCCATTTCCATCCCAGTCCCTTACTTATATAATACATAGGGCCACCACTCATTGTACCAAATTTATCGGTTATTCTATATTTTACAGCAAGAACAGCCTCAGAATATTTTGTTGCCATTCCGAACAATCCCGTAATCCACATCCAGAACAATCCTCCTGGTCCACCTGCAACTATTGCAGTAGCAACACCTGCGATATTACCTGTTCCAACTGTAGCAGCAAGGGCAGTCATTAATGCTTGAAAATGTGTTATGTCACCTTCAGATGGTTCGTCTTCTTTTCTTTTAATAAGTGCAAGATAAAGCGAATGCCACAGTTTACTGAATTGAAGTCCTCTCAATCTTAAGGTTAAAAACATACCCGTCCCGACGAGCAAAATCATTAAGGGCCATCCCCAAACAATATCACTAATATCCTTGATTATTCTAATGATTTCCTCCATTTTCGGCTCCAGTTGTTTAGAGAGTTATATTATTTCATTCATTAAATAAATTTAAAATAATTAAAATTTCCTTTAATGTCAATTTAATTAAAAAGTATAAAAATAAGTTAACATTCTTAATTCAAAAAGGTGGTCAAATTTCCTCTTGAAAAAAAACTCTAAATTAGTTATCTTCAACAGGAATAAAAAAATTCTTGATATTTCTCAAAAATAC
>QNDJ01000306.1 GCA_003644825.1 Candidatus Zhuqueibacterota bacterium
CTTTATTGCCTGCCTGTATTTGCGCTCTGCAACAAAGGTATCAAAAACTGTGTTCACTACTGAACGAACAACATTTATTGGTATGAATTCTTCGCGTTCTATTCTTCTGGCTTCTTCAAAATTTCCACTGGTTAGGTTTTCTCTAAAGGATATAACACCTTTTTTCTCTTCTGGTTTTACAGTTTGTTCTGAACTTTCCATAGATTTAAAAAATTATATTGACAATATTAAAAATTTTATATAAATTATAAAATTAATTTAAAGGAGATTGATTTGCCAAAAACTAAATCTGCATATAAAAGATTAAGAAAAAGTCTGAAACAGAAACAGAGAAATCGACAATATAAGAGTACGCTGAAAACTGCTATTAAAAAACTTTGTTCTTTAACTGATAGAACTGAAGCGGAGCAAGAACTCCGAAAAACAATTTCTCTTATTGATAAATTAGCATCAAAAGGCATAATTCATAAAAATAAAGCATCAAATAAGAAATCCAAGCTAACAAGGCTTGTTAATTCTTTATAGATTTGAACCGGACAACTATCCTGTGAGGGGTATGTCCCCCGATATCTCTCACAGTTAATAGTTGCTCCGGTTTTTTATTTTCCCATACCTACTCTCTGAGCTTTCTGGAAAATTTTACCTTCAGTTTTAATAGCTGGTGCAATAATTATTTCCACCATTTGCATCTCTCTTATGTTGGATGCGCCCAGGTTCCCCATAGAAGTTCTCAAAGCACCAACCAGGTTTTGAGAACCATCATCAAGCTCTGCAGGACCATATAATATTTGCTCAAGGCTTCCTGTAGTTCCGACGAAAATTCTTGTTCCTCTTGGTAGATTAGCATGGGGTGTAGCCATACCCCAGTGGTATCCTTTTCCTGGTGCTTCGGTAGCTCTTGCAAAAGCAGAGCCTACCATAACAGCATCTGCTCCACAGGCAATAGCTTTACAGATGTCCCCACCGGTGCTCATACCGCCGTCTGTAATTATAGGTATATATTTGCCGGTCTTTTTAAAATAGTAGTCTCTTGCAGCAGCACAATCAATTGTTGCAGTAACTTGTGGAACGCCAATACCGAGAACACCTCTTGTAGTGCAGGCAGCTCCCGGCCCTATACCAATTAATAATGCACTTACCCCAACTTCAAGAAACGAAAGAGTAACCCTGTATGTTACACAATTCCCTACAATTACAGGTATTTTCATATTTTTACAGAATTTTTCAAAATCAAGGGTTCTGTATTCTGTTGATATGTGTTTTAATGTGGTAACAGTTGATTGAACTACAAAGATGTCTGCTCCTGCTTCCTGGGCAATTGCTCCAAACCTTTCTGCTTTATTTGGTATTGATGAAACAATAGCAGGAACACCAGCAGCTTTTATTTCTTCGATTCTTTTACTTATTAGTTTTTCATCTATCTCTTTTTGATAGATTTCCTGAATAATTTGTGTGGAATCTTCATATTTTACTTTTGCTATTTTTTCAAATACTTCATCAGGGTATTCATAACGTGTTTGTATTCCTTCAAGATTCAGAACAGCAAGGCCGCCCAGCTTTCCCATAGCAATAGCGAACCTTGTATCTACGACCCCATCCATAGCAGCTGCTATTATGGGTATTTCATACCTTTTGCCGTCAATCTCCCAGGATACGTCCACTTCGTTGGGATTAATAGTAACATCTCCGGGAACAAGTGCAATTTCGTCGAACCCGTAACATCTTCTTGCTTTTCTTCCCCTTCCTACAAAAACTCCCATTTCAGAACCTCCTTTACCTGATTTATCCCTTTTAAAATATTAATTTTAAAATATATATAAAAATTCTATATGTCAAGTTGATTTTTAATTTCATTCGTAGAGACAATGTCAATATATTCTGTTGAAATTTATATTAAGTATTGATTCAGGCATATAACTTGAATAGATATTATTCAAGTTATGTTTAAATATGTTTTTACCTAATAAATATATACCGAGCAATAGGTTTGTATGGTTTTCATTGATTTATCGTGTGCGTGGCAATCTCTTTATATTGAAGATATATTTTAATTCCTGATGTCAGGAATTTGTAATTACATATATTTTCAATAGCAAAAAAACTCCATCAGGAGAGATATGTAATAGGTTAGGCAGAGATGCCTGACCTACGATTCTTGCTATTTTACATCTGTAGAATGGGCATCCTTGCCCGTTCTATCCTATAATGCTTCTTATTATTTAAAAGATTACTTCGCCCATAAAAGCTCGCAATGACTGGTATTGTTCAGTAAAGAGCTCCGATAGGTGCGATATGTTTGTAGAATAATAGTCAAGAAAAGATACCGAGCTCTAAAGGAGCGGAATGTGCTATTAAAAACTCTGAAATGGAGATGAAAGAGATATGGAAATTTTATTTAATTCTTTTTTACGCACCAGAATCGAATTCTGGTGCTGGAATAATTCATTGGTAAGTCATTAAAATGACTGTTCTTATAAGGATTATAACTTTATAGTTAAAAATCCAATGATAGTCTCTTCAGAGACTTCCAGAATGATTTATCCACTACCAGAATTCGATTCTGGTAGTGATTAGTTAAAATTCAAATATTTACAATCTCAAGCTGGAAGCTTGAGATACACTGATTCATAATCAAATTGATATTTATATGCAGCTCCTACTGAGCTCTATTATTGTTTAACATTTTACTACTACAAACATTTCACCCCTACGGGGCTTCGATAAAAAAATATATTTCTATTTTTCATATTTTATCCCTGAGAGTTTCAAGACTGTATGATAGAGACTTATTTGTATGATTCCTGATTGTATGGTTACTGTTATATTAAATTTATAAAGAGTTAATCGTCTGTTAAGGATTATAAAGGCTTATATAAAATATTATGCTTCATTAAAGAGCTACAATAGGAGAGATATGTTTGTAGAATGAAGATTAAAGAAGATATTGAGCTCTGATAGGGGCGATATGTACACTCAATTGCTCGGGCAGGGATGCCCGAGCTACAGATGTTCCTTTTGTTATATTAATAATTATGTTTCTTTAGTTTTGCTTCTCTGGAACCCATGCAATAATAACTGTCATTGCGAGCCCGTACGGGCGTGGCAATCTTTTGATATTCTTTTTATATTTTCAATCCCTTTGTCAGGAGTGATATGTAACAGGTCAGGCAGGGATGCCTGACCTACGATACTGGCTATATTATATCTGTAGAAAGAGTATTAGTTCAAGAATATTTTTCCATCAATTGGAAGATTTCTTCGTCATCCCGAATTATCGGAATTCCCCTTAATGGTATTTAAACGGGGGCGTATGCCCTCGCAATGACAGATATGATTTTAATCGAGAGTACCGATAGGAGTGATATTTTTGTAGAATAATAGACAAGAAAAGATACAGAGCCCCATAGAAGCGGAATGTGTTATTAAAAACTCTGAAATGGAGATGCAAGAGATATGGAAATTTTATTTAATTCTTTTTTACGCACCAGAATCGAATTCTGGTGCTGGAATAAGACAATGGTAAGTCATTAAAATGACTGTTTTACAAGGATTATAACTTTATTGTTAAAAATTCAATAATAGTCTCTTCAGAGACTTTCAGAA
>QNDJ01000307.1 GCA_003644825.1 Candidatus Zhuqueibacterota bacterium
ACTAACTAAATCTTAATTTAAAATTTATCTTCTAACCATATTATTCATTGTAGTTTATCCTGCATAAAAAACATTGCCCTGATAATTAGTACTAAAGTTTATAACTTAACTAACTTCGTAATTAAGCAAATTCATAAAATCAAACATATCAAAAGGAGGGAATTTAAAATGAAGAAAATTTTATTAGTGGTGTTCTTATTCACTATGTATTCGAGTTTATTTTCACAACAGCAATACGATGCCTGTACCAGTATTCTGGTTTCAAAAGGTGCTTCGAAAGATGGTTCAGTTATGATAACCTATGCCTGTGATGCAGAATTTGTATCGCGAATGCGATATATCCCTGCTCAGGACCACAAACCAGACGAATACATTGAAATAAGAAAAAGAAACGGGAAAATATATAAAATAAAGCAGGTACCCCATACGTATGCTGTTGTTGGTAATATAAACGAGCATCAGGTTGCAATTGGTGAAACAACTACCGGCGGCAGAAGAGAACTCAGAAATCCTGATGGAGCTCTCGGTTATGGTAAACTGATGGAACTTATGTTACAGCGGGCAAGAACAGCAAGAGAAGGAATAAAAATAATAGCTGACCTGGTTGAAGAATACGGCTACGATGGTCCGATGGAAGCTTTTTCTATAGCAGACCCGGAAGAAGCCTGGTTAATGGAAATGACAGGACCAGGACCCGGCGTTAAAGGAGCGATCTGGGTTGCTCTTCGGATACCTGACGGATACGTTTCCTGTCATGCAAATCTATCCAGAATCGGTGAAATACCATTTGATGATAAAGAAAACTGTATGTATTCAGAAAATGTCAAATCCTTTGCAATAGAAAAGGGTTATTATGACCCGACTTCTGGAAAACCTTTCCGTTTTAACGAGGCTTATTGTCCTCCCACTCCGAGCAGTTTGCACTCCTGTGCAACAAGGGTATGGAGTATTCTACGCAGATGCGCACTTTCGCTTAACTTATCTCCTGACTACCACAGAGCTGTTAAAGGTGCAAAACCATATCCATTATGGGTTAAACCAGATAAAAAATTGTCATTACAGGATGTGATGTCACTCGTTAGAGACCATTATGAAGGAACTGAATTTGATATGACCAAAGGAGTAGATGCGGGTCCTTTCAAGAGCCCATATCGCTGGCGTCCATTAATCTGGGAACTTGATGGACAAAAATATATATGGGAACGACCTGTCTCTACTCAACAAACAGCTTATTCTTTTATCTCTCAATCCCGTTCCTGGCTACCTGACCCCATAGGTGGCGTTAACTGGCAGGGAGTAGATGACGCATATACAACTTGTTTCGTGCCTTTTTATTGCAGTGTAACAGAAATTACTAAAGTATACCAAACTGGTGACCTGCAAAAATTTTCCTGGGATTCCGCATGGTGGGTATTCAATTTTGTTGCTAACTATGCTAATTTGAAGTATTCATATATGATCAAGGATATTCAAAAGGTTCAAAAAGAATTAGAAGATATGGCAATATCATCTCAACCAGCAATAGAAAAAGCAGCTCTGGAACTGTACAAAACCAATCCAGAACTTATGAAACAGTTCTTAACTAACTATTGCAACAGCCATGCTGAATATGTCATAAAAAGATGGATAAAACTGGGCGAAAGTCTCATTACAAAATACAATGATGGATATGTAAAAGATGAAAATGGAAGACCAAGAAGTGTTGGTTATCCAGAATCCTGGTTAAGAAAGGTTATTAAGGAACGTCCAGAACAATTTAAACTAAAAAAATGGTAATTAACAGTTAATTTTATACTTACTATAAAATAAATTGAATGCAAAAAAATGTTCTTAAAAACAGATGGGGCAAATTAAGAATTTTAATTTACCCCATCTTAAAGAACAATATAAATAATATTTAAAAGCCCATAGCAAACATAGCCCAGAATTGGTCACCGAGTTCCCACCATTTTTGCATTGCAGCTCGGGCAAAATCATTTGTGTATTTTGTAAGATATTCTCTGTATTTAATGGGTTCCTTTTCATAAACTTCGCTGTTATACAGTTCAAGAGCTTTTTTCTCAACAAAAGGAAGCTCAGCAAAAGCTTTATCTTCAAACTCTTTAACCGCTTCTTTAATATATTTTCCTGCATACCCCCATCGAACAGTTGCCAGTCTGTTTGCTCTTCTGAAATGCCATAGTGCAGAATCAGTACGAAACCTGTGCTGACCACCTATCTCAAAACTTTTAAGAAGTCTGAGAACACCAGCAAAAATTGGTATCCTTGGGCTTTCCCCAGGGTTATCAAAAGCAAACCACGCTATTCCTCCGATTGCATCAGGCAGCCAGCCCCTGCATTGAATTATCTGAGAATAAGAACAGGCAGATATGGCAATTGTTCTATAACGTTTAACAACACCCGGTTTCAATGTATTAAAAAGATTTATCATATCCCTGCTCATCCAGGGACTCACAACCGGACTTTTAATCATTTCTTCTTTTTTAACTTCTTCACCTCTTCTTCTTCGTCTTTTAACCATTAAATTTTTTGTCATATCAAATTCAGTTCCTTCATAAGTTTCTCTGTAAAATTTCATTACATCCCTTACTGAAACCTTTTTATCAGGTTTTACCGAGAAAGGAAGTTCCTCTGCATCATACTTCAGGTTCAGAGAAGGAGCAAGAGTACTTAACACATAATATTCTCTTGTAGAAAAAGGTTTTCTTCCACTATATGCTTTCCAGAATTTAAACGGCTCACCACTCTTTGAATCCCACCATCCCATTTCTTCAGCAAGGGAAAAAACATTATCTGAAGCCATATAATGGTCAGGGTCATCAAGATGAAGCTCTCCTATTCTTGGGATATTTGCTGATATTCCCACATGGTCATCTGGAATTCTCTGGGCTGCCCATACTGAACCTACTTCCATAGGACCCGCTCCAAAAATCTCCAGCTGCCATACCTCTTTAGGGTCAGCAATAGTAATACATTCTCCTCTATCTCCGTAACCATATTTTTTTACAAGTTCACCAATAAGTTTAATTGCCTCCCTTGCAGTTGTGCACCTTTCAAGAACAATCCGTTGAAGCTCCTCAATAACAAATAAACCATCATCATTGTATAACTCTCGTCTTCCTCCGATAGTTGTTTCACCTATTGCAAGCTGTTTTTCATTTAAACAGGGATAACAGGTATTAAGAAAAGCATAGGTCTCTTTAACCTGTGGTATTTCCCCTTTCAATATCATGCCTCTTATATCCCAGGATGTTTCAGTGTGCATTTTACCCCAGTATATTTTATTTGTTGCACCTTCAGCATATTTCTTATGAGGGACAATGTTCAACCAGGTTCTGTATCTTCCATCGCAGGAATGACACGTTATTACAGAGCCATCGGTTGATGCTTCCCTCCCGACCATAATACTGGTGCAACCATAGCCCCAATCTTCCTGCTCCTGATAATCATCTCCGGGTATTTGTGCAAATATAAGAAAAAAAGTTAATCCTAAAGATAAAACTACCAGTGTTGTTAATCTAAATAATAACTCTTTTTTACCTCTTTTTTTCATAACAATACTCCTATAAAAATATTAAAAACGTTAAAGAGTTAATTAATTG
>QNDJ01000308.1 GCA_003644825.1 Candidatus Zhuqueibacterota bacterium
CATCACCAGGTCTTTCTTTCTCATATACCGGCCTAATACTGTCCTTACCGGTTGTTTTAATAACAAGTTCAGCTATTTCATTAATCGAAACTTCTTTTCCATAAGCAATATTAACCGCATCTCCAATTAACTCATCTGACTCTGCAGCTAAGATTATTCCTTTTACACTATCCGATACATAAGTAAAATCTCTCGTCTGTTTTCCTGTTCCAAAAATGACTGGTGGTTTATTATTTAATACTCTAACAAAAAACCTGGGAATAACCTCCCCATAAGGTCCTTCAAAATGTTCTCTGGGCCCATAGGTATTGAATGGTCTTACAATTATAACCGGATAACCATACACATTGAAAAAAGCCTTTGCATAAAGTTCCCCTGTAAGTTTCGATGCACCATAAACAGTCATAGGTTCCTTTGGATGGTCCTCTTTCATAGGAACCTTTTTTGCCGTGCCATAAACTTCTGATGAAGAAACATACACAAACCTGCTAACATTATTTTCTTTAGCAGCAAGAAGCAAGTTCAATGTACCGGTTGCATTTACTTCATGATTTATTTCAGGGTCAGAAATTGAAACCCTTAAACATCTAACAGCAAGATGAAATAAAACATCTATGCCCCTCAAAATCTCAAACATCAATTCTTTATTTCTTATATCACCCTCAATTATCTGAACATTCTCATTATCTTTATGCTGAGAAAGATTTTCTCTTTTTCCTGATGAAAAATCATCCAATACAACAACAAAATTATCTTCTGCCAGCTCATCCACAAGGTTGCTTCCTATAAAACCAGCTCCACCAGTAACAAACACCTTTTTATTTTTAAGCTTCATACTTACTTAAAAACTCCTTTATATTTTCACAAACATATTCAATCTGTTCATCACTTAATTCTGGATACATCGGTAAAGATAGTATTTCATCTGCTAACATCTCTGTAACTGGAAAGTCTCCTTCATCACATCCTAAATCTTTATAGGATTCCTGTAAATGAATTGGAATGGGATAATGGATTCCTGTAAAAATTTCTTTATCCTTCAGATAATTCTGGAGTTGTTCTCTTTTCTTAATCCTTACTACATATAAATGATATACATGTTTATTGAAACTCTCCTCATAAGGTGTAATAACATCAAGTGATTTCAAAATTTCATTATATCTCCTGGCGTTTTTCCTTCTGGCATCTATCCATTCATCAAGATATTTCAGTTTTACTCTTAAAATAGCACCCTGAAAACCCTCCATTCTTCCATTTATCCCTTTGATGTTATGATAATACTTCTTTTCTGAACCGTGGTCTCTAATCATTCTTGCCTTTTTTGCAATATCTTTGTCATCAGTTAAAATTATGCCACCTTCACCATAAGCTCCGAGATTTTTCCCCGGGTAAAAACTAAAACATCCAATTTTTCCAAGTGATCCTGTCTTTTTACCTTTATACTCAGCTCCATGAGCCTGACAGGCATCTTCTATTACAACCAGCTTATATTTTTGTGCAATTTCAGTAATAACATCCATATCAGCAGGCTGACCATAAAGATGAACAGGAATAATAGCTTTTGTTTTATCAGTTATTTTTTCCTCAATTTTGTTCACATCAATGTTCATTGTATTTTCTTTCACATCAACAAGAACCGGCTTTGCTCCAGTAAAAGAAACTGCCTCAGCAGTTGCAATAAAAGTATTAGCAGGTATTATCACCTCATCTCCTCTGCCTATCTCAAGACAGAGAAGTGAAATTAAAAGGGCTGTTGTTCCAGAATTCACTGCAACACCATACTTAGCTTCCTGATATTCTGCAAATTCCTCTTCAAATAATTGGACCTCTTTTCCGAGAATAAAAGCAGTATTATCAAGAACCTTATTAAGAGCTTCAAAAATTTCTTCTTTAATAGATTGATACTGAACCTTTAAATCAACAAATGGAACTTTCATAAATCACCTTTAAATATACGGTTTCCACATATAAGGGCGTTCAAAAAAACCCGGAATACATTTTAACTTATTAACATCATTAATTATCCTGGCAGGATTTCCCGCTACAACGACATTTTCAGGAACATCTTTCGTTACAACTGAACCAGCACCTACAAGAGAATTTCTTCCTATAACTACACCCGGCAGGATTGTTGAATTCGCTCCTATTCTTGCCAGGTCTTTAACTTTTACACCACCAACACATTCCTTATACTTTGGACACTTCATTGGATGCAAATCGTCAGTAAAAACAACATTAGGACCAACAAACACATCGTTTCCTATTTCAGTCATTTCCAGAAAACACCCTGTATGAATTCTTGTGTTGTTTCCAATAACATTGTCAAACTCAAGAACAGAATTTGTTCCTATACTCACATTATCACCTATTTTATTATTTTCTCTTATAGAAACACATTGCCCCGTCTGAACATTATCTCCAATCACACTTCCTGCATAAATTGTAGTAAATGACCTTATAATGCAATTACTGCCTATAATTAACGGTAACTCGCCTGGTTTTTTCCCTCTTGGTGGTTTTCCAATTACGCAGGGTCCCTCTATAATAGTTCCCTCTCCAATGGTAACATTCTTAAATATTTTGTTTTCCATAACTATTTTATCTCCTCAATTCTGCCACCATTTTTTATTGACCTCTGGGCTGCCTCAAGGATTTTTACAACTGTTAATCCAAACTCTCCATCCGTAACAGGTTTTTCACCAGTTTCCACACAGTGAGCAAAATGGTCAGTCTCTATTTTTAGAGCCTCAATATTTTCAATTTTTGGTATATAGATATCCCCTGTTCTATAACTAATTAAAATATTATATACTTCTTCAGGAATATTTCTAATCTCGATACCTTTATCGTACACCTTAACCTTATCAGTTGGTTCCATATCATCATAAACAATCATCTTTTTACTACCACCAATAAGTGTAAGCCTGATTTTTACTGGTGCCAGCCAGTTTAAATGAAAATGAGCAATAAGATTTTCATCAAAATGAACGGTCATATATGCAATATTCTCAATTTCAGGATTAGCATGACTTACACCTATAGCAGAAACCTTTTTATAATCCTTTTGAAGAATATAGTTCATAATGGAGAGGTCATGAGGAGCGAGATCCCAGATTACATTTATATCCTGTTGAAACAAACCGAGATTTATACGAACCGAATCATAATAAAGAACATCACCGATTTCTCCTGAATCATAAATCTCTTTTATTTTCCTCACAGCAGTAGTAAAAACATAGGTATGGTCTACCATCAGAATTTTATTGTTTTTTTCAGCAATTTCTATTAACTCTTCACCTTCTTCGCTGGAAACAGTCATTGGTTTTTCTATTAAAACGTGTTTCCCATTTTCCAGAGCCGATTTTGCCAGAACATAATGGGTTGAAGGAGGGGTTGAAATTGCAATAGCATCAATCCTGTTATCTGATGTAACCTCTTCAGACTTATCAGTTATATCCACAAAGGGGTAAACCCTTTTTATGAAATCAAGCCTTTCTTTTCTCAGGTCACATACAGATACTACATCTGTTTTTTCATTAAAAACAAAATTTCTTATTAAATTGGGTCCCCAGTAACCACATCCTATTACACCGATATTA
>QNDJ01000309.1 GCA_003644825.1 Candidatus Zhuqueibacterota bacterium
ATAATTAATAGAAGTATCCCAGAAATTACAGAAATTACATTAAATAGCTTCTTCTTTCTCTCTTCCTTAAAATCCTGATAAATAAAATTAAAATCATCAAGACCCTCAATTACAAGCCCAAGAGCACACGTCAAAGAATATGCACTTCTATAAAATACATCTGGTGAATCTACATTTTCTGAAAGATTTAATTTAGAAAAAAAATCTAAATTGTTAAAATTAACACCTATTTCTCTGGATAAAACTTCCCTTAAATTAATCAATCGTGAGCTTCCACCTGTTAAATAATAATTATCTATTCTCGATGATGGATGCATTTTGCTATAAAATTCTAAAGACCTTCTGATTTCAGAAATTAATTTATCTATACTCGGCTTTAATAAAATACCAATTTGAGAAATAGGTATTCCTATCGGTGTTTTCCCAACACTTCCTTCAAATGAAATTCCATAATCATATTTCAACTCTTCTGCTTTTTCATAATCTATTTCTAAAGATGTTCCATTGATATTTTTCTTACCTGTAAGAGCCTCAGTAAAATTTTCTCCACCAATATTTATATCTCTTACAAGCTCAATTATTCCATTCTTTATAAAAATAAATGTGGATTTATACCCACCAATATCTACAATAAGAGAACCATCTTCTGATTCTCCAGGATAATAGTATTTAAAACAATCAAAAATTGCCAGCTGTGGAAAAGTCAATTTTGATGGTGTTATTCCCATCTCTTTTAATAAATTCAGGTTTTTATCAAGTTCTTTTTTACTGGTTACTACTATCAAAACATTTATTTTATCTTTGACTGAACCTATTATCTTATACCTGAAAATAGGGTCATCAAATTCTCTGGAAAGCTCCTTTTTTACCTTCCATAAAATTGCTTCATTCAACTCTTTTTTATTCAGCCCAGGAAACTCTTCTGTTTTTATCATTACAGGTATATCAGAAAAACTCACCACAACTTCAGATATTTTCAGGTCCTCTCTATTAATAATTTTATTAATAGAATATGTTAAATTTTTAACTGTGTTTTTATCCCCTTTTTTAATAGAAAATTCTTCAATACCATACCCTTCAACAGAGAATCCTCCTTTTTCTTTATTTACAAGGATTAATTTTACTGAATTTGTCCCTATATCAAGACCCATAATATAATTACTCGTAAAAAACTTTTTACGAAATTTTCCAATCGACTTTTTAATACCTATTCTTTTAGTGAATTTCAAAAAAGGGGTTTCTTCTTTCTTTTTTACCTTTACCTCTTCCTTTTCCTCTAACTTCTCCAGGGGTTGAAATCTCTCGATTTCAACCTCCCTGGTCCCAACCTGTTTTATTTTACCTGAAATAAGAGATTCTTCTATCTCCTCACCTTCAATTGCCGGAATAATTGGGTTCACAAACTCTTTATATCCAAAAAATATCTTCAAAATAAGATATAAAAATCCTAATCTTCTTCTCCTGAAAATTTTTTTCTTTTTACCTGGTTTTTCATCTTTCTGTATTTTTTCTTCAAACTTTTCTCCCTCTGTCAAAATACTTCTTCTAATTTCCCAGATTAACTCCTGGTCTTGCAGTTCTTCTTCGTCTTCTTTTATAGTTTCTTCATAGACACTATCATCAAGAACAAAAGAGCTCTCATCCGGTGATTCAAGCAATCTATTTACTGCCAAATCTTTTGGTTCATCAAACATAATTAAGCTTCCAATTCTGGTTTCTCTGAAATCGACTCTCTCACTTCATTAATCATTTCCTTAAATTCATCAGTGCTTCTAACTTTTTCAAGGTCTTTATCCTTAAAAACCTGATTAATAATGAGTTGAGGCTCCTTCTCAAAAGCCTTATTCAACCAGTAAAGCCCTCTTTTTAAATCCCCTCTCTTAAAATATAAACAGGATATGTTATAATAAATTTTCGGATTATCAGGCTCCAGTAATAATGCTTTTTTAAAATTGTTCAGAGAATTTGCCCAGCTCTTATAAAGTAGATATATTATCCCGCGAAAATAATACGCTTTTGCATACTTTCTATCCTTTTTTAAGCATTTTTCCATCATCTTTAATGATTCCAGAAAAAATCCTGTCTTATAATAAACAAGACCAAGATTAAAATAAAACCTCTTTTCATCAGGTAAAAGCTTTATACCCTCCTCATATTCTAAAGAAGCAGCTTTATAGTTTCCGAGCTGAAAATACGTATTTCCAAGGTTCATCCTTTTCATTCCTTCTTCAAAAACATCTTCCTGTTTGTAATAAAGTTCAACTTCCAATTTTAATACCCCGTCATCTATTTTTCGAATAATTTCTTCCCGTGTCCATCCATCAACGGTTGTAATATCCTCTTCCGGCAAAGGTATAGAAGACTCAAAATCTTTCTCTTCTCCTACACTTAACTACTATATTCTAACTATGTCAATAGTTTTCATTGTCTCAAGTTTCGTTTCCCATAAAACAGGTTTTTTATTTTCAGGTTTAACTATCGAACATATAATATAAACATTTTCTACATCCAGTGTTCCTTTATTTTTTATCTTTCCTTTACAAACATATTTGTTTTCATCTCTAATTAAATCCCAGTTTTGTTGTATTACATCAATTTTTTTTGTTCCTCTTATCTCTTTAATAACAGATGCCTGTCCTTTCAAATCCTTCTATGTAGATTCCTCCTTTTTATCTTTTTCTTAATTTATAAAAATATTATGGATTATTTTTTCTTCATCAATTCTTTTCTGAATTTTCTTCATACTCCAGCCTTCTTTTTTCAGAATTCTCTCCTCTGGCAGTTTAAAAGAAATATTAAAGTTCATACTCTTATTTACCTTAAGAATATCTATTTTCTGAGCACCACTTGCCTCTAAATAATCAAAACCCTGGTCTTCCTCTTTTTTCTCCTCTCCATAATATTGTTCCTCATAAGATTGCAAATAACTCTTTTCAAATGTTTGTTTATTTACCCATCTTAAAGGAGCACCTGTTTCAATATCAATTAAAACAGAAATAATCTCAAAATTCCTGATATCAACTGTTCCAACATTTTTAATAGTCCCTTTACAGACCACAGTTATTTCACCTGTGTATCTCAGCTTTTTAATTTCCCATTCTTTATCCAGTATTTTTATCTTTTTTACTCCCCTATCCTGAAACCATCTTCTTATCCTTTCATCATATTTTGTTGTATCATAAATTAAAAAAACTTTTTGCTTTAATTTTCCATTTTCAATATTTTTTTCAAGATTCCTTAAATCTCTTCTACCAGAAATTACACTACCAGCCTCAGGTAAATTGACAATAATACTTACTTTTATACTCTCATCAGGCTTTAAACTGTCAATTACCATATACCCTGCCAGCTTTAATACCTGTAACTTATTATTAACAACTGAAAAAACCTTTTTTGTAGATGGATTATAAATAGATGCAAGGACTATCAGATTATATAAAACAGAAACACCTGTATTTTTTATTTCAGCATCACAAATATAATAAAAACCTTTTCCACCTTTCTTGAATACTTTTCTCCATCGCTCCCATACTACAGAACCTTTTACAACTTTCTTTAATATTTTCTGTGCCAATTTAAAAGCTCCATATTCAATTTAA
>QNDJ01000310.1 GCA_003644825.1 Candidatus Zhuqueibacterota bacterium
GAAAAAGCTTTTTTATTTTTAGACAACAAAAATAAAAAGGAAGGATAAACTATGAAAAAGTTAAATTTTCTTAACTCCTTTTTTGTAAGCGTACTTTTTATTTTTATGATAATTTTTTCAGTTTTTATTTCGGGAATTCTTTATGGTTATCTGGAAAATATCAATATATCCATACTTATTACTGGTGATGCATTGATATCTTTGCCTTTGTCCAATCATTCAGAGCCAGAGTTTATGAAGCTTATAAATGAAATCAGGAATGCAGATGTTGCAATTACAAACCTTGAGATGCTGATACATACCTATAAAGGATATCCGCAGGCAGAAAGTGGTGGTACATATATGGCTGCAGAACCGGAGATAGCAAGGGAGCTTGTCTGGGCTGGTTTTGATATGGTTGGTTGTGCAAATAATCATACCTATGACTATGGTTTGATGGGGATTTTAGAAACTACGATGTATCTCAGAGAAGCAGGGCTTGTATATGCTGGTGTTGGAATGGACCTTCAACAGGCAAGAAAACCAGGTTATCTGCTGACAGAAAAGGGGAAAGTAGCTTTATTTTCTTGTGCATCTACTTTTGTTAGCTTTGGAAAAGCGGGTCGTTCCAGGCCTGATTTACACGGCCGTCCGGGTCTTAATCCTCTTACTGTAACTCCTGAATATACAATAGATAGTACCACAGCAGTAAAATTCCAGAACCTGGCGAGGGAATGTAAACTGCCTTCAGGAGTGATATCTCGAGGGAAATTCAGGTTCTTTGGAAGAAATTTTACCATTGGTGAAAAATATAGTAGAAGCTATAAGATTAATGAAAGAGATTTAATGGAGATTCTTGAATCTATCCGCAAAACAAAGGAAAATTCTGACTGGATTGTGATGTCAGTTCATGCTCATCAGGGGGGTAATAATGTTCCAGATTTTCTTGTTAATTTTGCTCATCTATGTATAGATAATGGTGTTGATTTAGTTTTCAGTCATGGTCCTCATTTTCTTAAAGGTATAGAGATATATAAAGGTCGACCTATTTTTTACAGCCTGGGTAATTTTATCTTTCAGAATGAAACTATTAAAAAGTTGCCATCTGAGTTTTATGAAAGATACGGGCTTGGTGATTCAGCGACTCCTGAGGATGCCTTCAATGCTCGAACTAAAAATGATACAAGGGGCTGGCCAACAAGACCTGAATACTGGGAAAGTGTTGTAGCAACTGTATATTTTCAGGACGGAATCCTGAAGAAAATCCGCCTTTTACCTATCTCGTTAGGTTTCGGAAAACCGAGAGGAATAAGAGGTAGACCGGTAGTTGCTGGTCCTGAACTCGGGAAAAAAATAATAGAAAAATTAAAACTGTTATCTGAACCGTTCAATACGAATATTGTATATACTGATGGCCTGGGTGTTATCAATGTTAACAGGTAGCATAATTTTTAGAGATTTTTAGTCCAGAACTCAACCATTTTATTGAAGAGGTGAATTCTGGCAGGTCGGTCTGATATACCGTGTTTTCGCATCGGGTAAATCATCATATCGAACATAATATTTGCTTTTATGAGCTCATTGATAAAATCCCAGGAGTTCTGAATGTGGACGTTGTCATCATAAGTACCATGAACCAGGAGCAGGCGTCCGTGTAAGTTTTTAGCATATTTTACAAGGTTTGTTTTTTCATATCCTTCCTGGTTATCCTGAGGAAGTTTCATTCCAGATTCTGCCCATTTTGTGTCATAGTACCGCCAGTTGGTTACAGGTGCAACAGCAATGCCGGCTTTGAATTCCTTTGAGTGAGTCATAGCAAGAAGTGTGAAAGTTGCACCACCACTCCATCCCCAGATACCAACTCTTTCAGGGTCTATATAAGATTTAGATTTTAACCATCTTACCGCTGAAAGAAGGTCTTTTAGTTCACCATCATTATACATTTTTCCTGATATTGTATTTTCGAGTTTTTTACTGATAGCGGTTGCACATCGGTTATCTACTTTTACAACAAGATACCCCTTCTGGAGTAAAATCTGATCGAAATAATTTGAAAATTGCCACGAATTGGATACCTGAGGTGCTGAAGGCCCACCATAAACATTGATAATAACAGGATACTTCTTCCATGGACTAAAATCTTCAGGTTTGAGTATTTGTGCAGGCATTGGAAAACCGTCTTCTGCCGGTATTGTCAGTAATTCCGGATACTGGATGTTAAACTTTTCAATAAATTCAGGTCTTCCCCGGGCTATAACTGAGATTTGTTCTCCATTGTTCCTGTGCAGAGTTAAAGATGGTAATGTTGAAATGTTTGAATAATTATCAAAGTAGTATTTAGCATTGGGGCTGAAGGTGATACTGTGAAAACCGTCCTCTCTGGTAAGCCTTTGCATATCTGTTCCGTCAAACCTTATACGATAGAGATGCCGTTCTATGGATGATTTCTTTAAAGATGTGAAATAAATCCAGCCTTTATCTTCATCAATTGCAGTAACAGCCTGTCGTAACCAGAATACACCACCACCAGATGAACGGATTGACCAGTTGCCTTTTGTGATTTGATTTACCAGGGTTCCATCTATTTTATACCGATATAGATGAGCATATCCTGTTCTTTCAGAAGCCCAGATAAAATATTCACCGTTTTTCAGGAAGTAGAGGTCATCATTAATATTTACCCATGAACTATCGGTTTCTTTTAAAATATGGTGTGGTTTTCCAGTATATCGGTCGACAAAATATAGATTCAGTTCAGTCTGGTTTCTATTCATTGTTTGAACGCTGACATTTTTACTATCAGGTAACCATTTTACTCTGCAAACGTATGCGTAAGAATGAACACTTAAGCCAGCCCAGGTGATTTTTCCACTGTTTATTTCGGCAATACCTATACGAACAACAGGGTTTGCTGTTCCAACCTTGGGATATCGCTGTTTAATAACCCTCGGATATTGGGGTTTGAAATCAAGAAAGCGCATAACTCCAACTGAAGAATCATCTGTATGAAGGAACGCAATTGCTTCTGAATCATAAGACCACCAGTAACCTATATCCCTTCTTCCGAAGATTTCTTCCCAGTAAACCCAGGAAAGAGTTCCGTTAAGTATGGTTTCAGAACCATCTACTGTAATCTGTTTTTCTGTTCTTTTTTCTATATCATAGATATACAGGTTGTTATTCCTGACGAATGCAAGTTTTTTACCATCGGGTGAAAAATTAACTGATTTTTCGATTTCCTTTGTATTTGTTATCTGTATGAATTTTGCATCTTTTAGCAGAAGAACAAAAATATCACCTTTAAATATGTAAATTGCTTTTTCGCCAGTTTTATCAAAAGATACAGGCCAGGGTAAAGAACTGATTGAATAATCTTTTCCCAGTATAGATTTCAGGCTTATTATAGCCTTTTTTACATTGAGTATTGGTGTTCGTTTTCCATCTACAGGATTGAATTTTTCAAAAGTACGTTCTTCGGCTGGTTTTTGAAAGTCATAAAGGATTGCTGTTCCATCATTCAGCCATACAAACATCGGTAACGCTGAAGCTTCCAGGCTTTTATTACTGTAAATCCATTCGACAGTAATTTCCTGTTTTTCC
>QNDJ01000311.1 GCA_003644825.1 Candidatus Zhuqueibacterota bacterium
ATATTACCCTCATTCCATTATAAGGATAATAAATAAATTTCATATCAGGACAATAAATACTTTCTCCAAAATCATCAGTAAATTTAGTACTTTTAACTTTAAAAAAAATATCTTTTAATATTTTTCTAATATTAATACCTGGTATACGACTTACAGGAAAAATAGGAGACAGATTCTTTGGATGAACACCCCAGACTTTATATGTATAATCTTTGAAATAAATTTCATATCCAACTTTTCCAAAATTATTTATAAACCAATCTTCCGCAGAAATATCCTTCGTGAGTTTTAATTTTCGCTTTAAAAGAGAATAAAAAAAACTTAACCCACATCTTACAGATGTAAAAAATCCAAGCCCTTTTAAAACATTTATTATCTTTAGCGGATATTTATAATATTTTCCATTATATTTTATTTCTCTGTCTAACATAGTAATTGAATAATTTTCATTTTTCATCAATTCTTTAAAATCATTTAATATGTCATCAAAAACAGTATGAAACATATGGGGACCATATTCAAAGGAATATCCATCAATTGTAACGGAAGTGCCAACACCACCTACATAGTCTTTTTTTTCAAATATCTCTACATCAAAACCATATTCACTCAACTTCCAGGCTAAATTAAGCCCGGTTATACCGGCACCGATTATTGCTATTCTTTTCTCTTTTATATTTTTATTGTTCATATATTCTCTAAAATCTCCTTATAGAATTTCTCCTGTTTAACTGCTATTTCGTCCCAGTCAAACTTTTTTGCCCATTCTCTTGCCTTTTTACCTGATTTTTTTCTCAGACCTTCATCCTTTAACATAGATATCATACCTCTTGAAAACTCCTTACAACTCTCAGGTTCAACAAGTATTCCTGTTGCCCCATCAATCACAGCATCTGTTAAACCATCAATTTTTGTGCCAACAACAGGTTTTCCTGCTGCCGCTGCTTCTATTGCGGTTATTCCCCAGCCTTCAAAACGGGATGGCATACATAAAAACAAACAGTTTGCCAGAAGTTCAAGCTTTTTACTCTCAGTTACTTCTCCAGTGATTTCTACATATTTTTTTATTCCTGATTCTTCTGCTATTCTATTAAGCCTGATAAAATCTTTTTCTTTTCCTCTTCCAGCTATTATCAGTTTATATTTTCCATCAAATTCTTTTACTATTTCCCTGAAAGATTTCAACAGTATATCCAGCCCCTTCATATATATATCTATCCGCCCGAGAAAAAGCAAAAAATCCCCTTCCTTTCCTTCAATATTAAAATACTTTTCATCAATACCATTATGAATACATACCAGCTTTTTTTTCCTGTTAAACCTTTTTATTTTATTTAAAACACTTTCAGAAACAGAAATAACATTTTTACTGTACTTAAGGTTAAATCTTTCAGCCAGATAGGGTTTCAACCCTATTACAGGATATTTTCTCAGTGCATGAGCACCTACAATGTGATGAACAACATTAATTACTGGCTTTTTTGTATAAAAATCTGCAAAACAGGGCGAAAAAAGAGAAAAATCATTAACAAGCAAATCAAATTCCATATTCTTTACAACAAAAGGAATTTTAATCGAAAAAGAAATTCTACTTAACCAGTAATTCATATTCATTCCGACTCTGATGTATTCTATACCATTTATATTCTCATTTTCAGCATCTGGAAAATTTCCTGTGATAACAGAAATTTTATGTTTATCAGCCAGTCGTTTGTATATTTCGAAAACCCTTCTTGCACCTCCTCCCCCACACCAGGGGTTTTTTAAATCATCATATATTATATGAACTATTTTCAATCTACAAATCGATATTTAATTAAACACCACAATGCTGAAATACCATCCTTCCATGAAATTTTCTTGCCTTCTTCATACTCCCGTCCTGCATAAGAAATGGGAACTTCATAAATCCTTATTCTTTTTTTCAGGACTTTTGCAGTAACTTCTGGCTCAAAATTGAATTTATTCGATTTAATATCTATACTCTTAATTATTTCCGTTTTCCACATTTTATAACAAGTTTCCATATCACTTAAAGTGGTATTATATAATATATCTGTAACAAAGGTTAAAAACTTATTACCAATCCAGTGATGGTAGAACATATTTTTTCTTTCTCCGGTAAACCGGGAACCATAAACAACCTTAGCTTTGCCTTCAAGAATAGGTTTAATCAGTTTTTTATAATCTTCAGGGTCGTATTCAAGGTCAGCATCCTGAATTACAACCACATCCCCGGTTACCTCATTAAGAGCAGTTTTTATTGCTCCACCCTTACCTATATTTCTTTCATGATACAGAATTACGTATTTACCATCTTTCTCAAGTTCTTTCAGAATTTCTTTTGAACCGTCGGTTGAAAAATCATCAACTATAATAATTTCTTTTTCAATTGGTCTTAAATCCACGCTTTCAACCCTTTTTAAAATCTCTTTCAATGTCTTTGATTCATTATAAACTGGAATAATTATTGATAATTTCATATTTATCTTATTAACTCCCAAACTACAGTATCAGGGTTCCTAATATAAAAAACAACCTTAAATTTATCCTTATATTTATTTATAGCAGGCAACAAAAATTCTCTTGCGTGTCTATAACCAAGTTGTTCAAAAATCACATAGTTAACTTTTCTTCTTAAAAGAGTGTTGTAGACAGAATCAGGACCCGCCCACGGAAAAGCAACGCTTTCTCTATTTGCCACGACACTGCTCAAATCAGGTTTTCTGCAAGAAACCACACTCTCCTCTGGTGTATTATTCCTTATCCACTCACAAGCTTTATAGAAATTCTCATACCTTTTAGGATATGGTAACTTTGAATAAGAATAAACATTTTTAAAATTAATAAAAAGCAAAATAAATGCCAGTATGAATGCCAGATATCTAACATTGTCTAAATTTACTTTTTCTGATAAAAAATTAAAAAACAGGGCAGTAAATAAAACAAAAAACGGAATAATCGGCACAATAAATCTCGAACCTGACCACATCTCAGGCCAGAGCAGGCATATTCCAAGGAAAAAAAATCCATATATACCGAGAAAATCTTTCTTTTTTATTAATAACCATATCATCCCTGTAAGAAAGAATAATGAAATAACTATCGAAAAAATAAATGGTAAATACTGTGATGGCGTCTCAATTATTGTAATTCTAAAATGATAGGGAAAAATCATAGCAGGTATTTCTTTGAAGAAATACTTGTCCACATTAAACTGGATTCTTTTAACCAGATGTGGGAAAGTCAAATAACCCATTTTAGAATTATAAGGATTAATAGAAATTAATGATTTTATATAAGGATTTACTCCACCGCCGCTAACTATCGCATTCCTGATATACCAGGGAAGCATTAACAGGAAAAACGAAGCCATTGAAAACAAACCTTTTTTTAATTTCTTCTTAATAAAGAAGAAAATTACAACAGCAGCAATTAGTGATAAACCCGCAGCCCTTATATAATAAGCAGAAATCACAGACAAAATTGCACCATAAAGATAAAAGTTCTTTTTTATATATTCTTTTTCTTCAGATTTAATCAAAAGAAAAATTCCAAGTAA
>QNDJ01000312.1 GCA_003644825.1 Candidatus Zhuqueibacterota bacterium
ATTTTTAAAAGATAAAAAGTGGAGAGATATTATTTTAGCTTCAGTATTTTTTTCACTTCAGGTTTTGAGTTCCTTTTATATAGGTTATATGCTGTCAATTGGATTGTTAGTATTTTTTGTGTTCTACTGCTGGAAAACAAGAGAGAATATTCTGAGTAATAAGTTCTTATTAAAGTTGATTACAGGATTTTTAATATGTCTTGTTTTTGTTGGTCCTTTTGCTTATGTGTATTATACAACAACTAAAAAGTATCAGTTCAGGCATTATCTTGGAGAGGTTGTTCAATATTCAGCAAATCTGGATGATTATATTCAAGCACGTCAAACAAATTTGTTGTTCGGAAAATTAAGATATGATACACCTGTTGGGGAGTTACCTTTTGAAGAAAGGTTATTTAATTTTTTAAGAGCGAAAATGGGCTCAAAAGTGGGCTCTCTTGGTGCTGAAAAGTTGCCTGGTGAAAGTTTAGAGGAGAAATTATATTTTGAAAGATTTTCAAAAGTTATTAATAGACCATCAAATGAAAAGAATGTTTTCCTGGGTATTTTACCATTTATTATTGCTGTTCTGGGATTTATATATTCTAAGAGATTGGAGAATACTTGTAAAAAAAATTTAATAGTGATATTTTTCTTTTTAATGATGTTTTTTCTTGTTCTCTCATTTGGTCCTTTTTTAATTGTTTTAGGGCACTTTACTTATATTCCCCTTCCTTATTTGTTTTTTTATTATATTCTTCCAGCATTTAATGTTATGAGAGCACCTGCGAGATTTGCATATATGGTAATATTTTTCATTTCTGTTCTTTCAGGTTTTGGTATTTTGTTCGTAAGAGATTATCTTAATGCTAAGGATATGAAATCACCTTTCTTATGGAAGGGGATTGTATACAGTTTAATATTGATAGTATTAACTGTTGAATTTTTGACTATTCCTGTAAAAATGGAATATATTAGAACAGGAAAACATATACCTGAAATTTATAAATGGCTTGGTAAACAGGAGATAAGCGGAGGTGTTGCGGAAATACCAACAATAAGAGGGACTTTATCTAAATATGACCCTAAATACGGAAAACGAAAGAGCGAAATGGTTGATAGAGAAAATCTATACTGGTATTATAGCTGTTATCATTTAAAGCCAATAACTAATGGAATAGGTTCTTTTTATCCTGATTCGTATTTTAAAATAACAAGAAGTTTGAATAATATTGTCAGTCCTGAATCTGTAAAGTTATTAAAGAATTATAACGTTAGTTTATTTATCCTTCATAAAGATAAATTTGATGATGAGGACAGGCTTAACTGGACGGAAGAGAATATAGAAAAAGCAGGTCTTGAAAAGGTCATTGAGTTTGGAACAGATGTTGTATTAAAATGGAAAAAATGATATGGGAAAGATAAAATACAAAATAACAGGGGCTCTTGGTAAAATATTCGGCGTGAAATTTTTCTGGAATTTGGAGGGTTTATTTAAGGCAAAAAAGGCAATTTTATCCAGAGTTAAAGATGAATGTGAATTTGAAGAAGCAGGAAAAAAAGATGCAGATTTTTTAATGAAACTTGGATTGATAAATGAAAAATCTAAAGTTCTTGATGTTGGCTGTGGAATAGGAAGAGTTGAAAAATATTTATCTGATTTTGTGGATGAAGTTTATGGAATAGATATTTCTGAAGTGATGATTTCTAAAGCAAAGAGAAATGTCGATAAGAAAAATGTTTATTTTTATGTTAATGATGGTTCTGATTTGAAAATGTTTGATAATGATTTTTTTGATTTTGCATTTTCTTTTTTTGTATTTCAACATATATCAAGGAAAGTGGCAGTAAGTTATATTAAGGAAATTTTTAGAGTATTAAAAGAGAAGGGGAAATTTCTGTGTCAGTTTCAATATAAAGATGAAGATAATGATGTTAAAGACCCTGATGAAAACCATCCATGGGGAATAAGGCTTTACAGTGAAAAAGAAATAAGGGAGCTGGCTAAAAAAGGGAATTTTAAACTTTTAGATATATTAGGAATAAAGGAAGCGAGAAATAAAAGAAGAAAAGGTGTTGAATTTGATAAGTGTGATGTATATGCAATAATGGAAAAAATATAATAAGAAATTATTATGACTAAGGCTTTTGATTTTGGGAAAAACTGGCAATCTTTTATAAATAATTATCTTAATGATGAGAGAATTGATGAGGCTAAAAAGTCACTTTGTAATTTTCTCGAAATGGAGAATTTAAAAAGAAAGACTTTTCTGGATGTTGGTTGTGGTAGTGGATTGTTTTCTTTAGCAGCGATAAAACTTGGAGCTGAAAAAGTTGTGAGTTTTGATGTAGATCCCTATTCTGTAAAATGTGCAGAAGCATTGTATAAAAATGAAGGTTCACCTTCAAACTGGCAAATATTTGAAGGTTCAATACTGGATGAATCTTTGATTAAAAGTATTGGAACTTTTGATATAGTTTATTCCTGGGGAGTACTTCATCATACTGGAGATATGTGGAAGGCAATTGATAATGTATGTCATCTGGTTAAGAAGGATGGGTTATTGTATATTGCTATATACAATAGAGCAGATGGACTTGCGATATATCCTGATGGAAGATTTGGACCTTCAAAGTTCTGGAAATTTGAAAAAAGAATATATTCAAAATTACCTTTGTTCTTGCAAAATGTAATTGAGTTTTTTGTAATGTCTTTTTTAATTCTGGCGTATATTCTAACATTTTAGAACCCGATAAAAAAAGTTAAAGGTCATAAGAGTTTAAGGGGGATGTCCTGGAGAATAGATATAAAGGATTGGTTAGGTGGTTATCCTTATGAATATGCATCTGTTACTGAAATATTTAGATTTATGAGAGATAAAGGGTTTATGCTGGTGAATATAAAGAATAATAATGGATTGATGAATAATGAGTATCTTTTTAAGAAAAGTTAGTAAGTACTTTAAAGAAAAAACCGAACTAAAAATTTTCATATTTTTCTTTCTTTTTTATGTACTTTTTATGAGCGGGCATATGGGGGGTGATTCTCTATGGGTTTATCTAACTACGGAAAGTATAGTTTTTGATGGTAATCTTCAGTTAAATGACCACCCCGGGAAAGAGTTTCAGGTGAAAGAGCTGGCAGGTAAGGTAGAAAAAATTTATAATAGAGGTCACGAACCAGGAAATGAAAGTAAAGTATATTCCACCTTTGGACTCGGGCTCGTCCTTTTTCAGCTTCCCTTTTTTATTTTTGGCTATATTGTTTCCTTTATAATTAAGAGTCTGCCGAGAGATTATATACTCTTATTTTTTACATCTATTACGAATTGTTTTGTTTCGGCATTATTATGTATGGTTTTTTATAAATTATGTTCGTTTTTCAATTTTTCAAAAAAGGTAAATTTCTGGCTTGTTCTAACCTTTGGTTTGAGTACACTGGTTTTTCCTTATTCAAGACAGGGGTTTACTGAACCATTGATGTGCCTATCAACACTGACCAGTATATACCTGATTTTACATTATCACAGAAATAAGAATTTAAAATATATTGTTTTTTCAGGATTACTTTTAGGATTTTC
>QNDJ01000313.1 GCA_003644825.1 Candidatus Zhuqueibacterota bacterium
ATATAATATAGTATTCAGCAATAGAATAATCAAGTTATTTTGATTTTTCCTTTTTTAACTTACCCTTCAATTCAACAATTGCCCTATCAATTATTCTATCTCTTCTCATAATGTAATCTCTGTAGGTGGTATTGACATAAATATCGGGTTCAAGTCCTTTTTCTTCATAAAATTTTTTTTCCGGTGTCAGTTGAACTGAAACAGGTATCTGATATACCCATCCGTTAGGTAGTTCCCTTAATATAGGGCTTCCAGAACCTCCTCCTGTGGTACTTCCTATAATAGTTACATTAGGGAAGACCCTCATAGCAAGGACAAAACTCTCTGCTGCACTGAAACTCTGTCTGTTCGTTAAAACCGCAACAGGTTTAATAAATCGCCATTTCTCCGAAGGCTCTATATACAGAGGAATAGGTTCAGTAAAATCATTGTGATTTGGTCCATTTCTCCATTGAATATATGAGTATAGCCTTTTTTTATCTGCAAAACGTGATGCAAGATATTCTGACTTACCAGTATTACCACCACCATTATTTCGAATATCTATTATAAGCCCCTTTTTATTTTTTAACCTATCCAATACTTTATCTATGGAATTATTCCAATCGTTATCACCTTTGAAATTAGAAATATGTATATATCCCAGTTCTTCATTCAGGTCACCAGAAATAATCTTACCATTAGAAAGACGAACTACATTTTTTAAATAATACTGTTCAACTATTATATAGTAATAATTTGCTGGATAATCTTTCCACCAGCCTTCATAATTATACTCACCATAAGGTGTGAGAAGGAGAATATGCCCATCTTTTAATACAGATAACATCGCCGCAAGAATATGGAAAAGTTCTTTTTCCGATATTCTATTATCTACAATGGGTCTATAAACATTATAGAGTGAATCCCAGTTAACTCCCTTATATTCAAAAAATGAATAATATTTGTCAAATTCCCGCCAGAATATCTCAAAGTTATTTTCAGGTTTATTGTTGGATTCAGGTGTAACTAACAGTTTCCCGCAGGAAAAAAATATTACAAAAAGTAAATAAATTCTTTTCATGCCATTCCATTTCTACAGTTTATAAAGCAACTCAACAAAAAGATTATCGATTCCAGAATCCATTTTCTGGAGCTTTGAGTATTTAAGGTAAATAAGTCTGTAAGAAAAACCCATCATAAATTTCCTCAGAAAGCAATATCTATAACCAATTTTGAAATCAATTTTCATAAAGTTATTTAAAAACGCTATTTTTTTTGTTTGTTTTCCTTTGATACTATAAGGGGGATGAATCATAAAAGTTAAAGCAGGAATTGAAAATTGAAACCGGCTAATATTTTTTTTGTTCGGATGGTATTCAATCATAAATTCAGGACCAATAGAAAAAATATAATTTTCATAAGTGTGATATTTATTATTAATATAAAAATGCTTTCTTATTGACGATAAATTTTCAATTGTTCCACCTGAATATAATCTATATTTTCCATTTGATAAAATCTTTATGGGGAAGAAATATTCATATTTCAGGTTTATTCTAAGATCTGTTGAATAATGGTTATAAGAAGAGGGTTTAACGGGTGGAACAAGATGAACTTTTCCAAGATAAAGGACAATTCGATGATAATAATTATTCCCTTCATAGTTATATATTAACTTAAATGGTGAGCACCTACCTGTGTAAGTCATTGGGGAAACCTGTTCATCCTTAATGTAATAGAATGAATACCCTGAACCGATACCTATGTAGTTATTCTTTTTAATACTTGTTTGACATAAGAGATTACAATACGATAAAAAAAATATTGTAAATATGTATATAATTTTATTTATCATCCTTCTTTATCTTAAAGCTCAAGATTTGTGAGGGTTTTTTAAGTAATAATGTTTATGGATTACCCGAATTAATATCATTCCAGGTCTTAAATACAAGATAAACGTTTTCAGGTTTAGCGCCTGCTCCGAATTCACATTGAGCAATTATTCCACCGTCCTTGTATAATGATTGATACACTCTTTTAACTGCCCCGATGACTTCTTCTGGAGTACCTCGTGAGAGGATATACTGTCTGTCAATTTCCCCCCAGAATGTTATTTTGCCATTAAATCTTCTTCCAATCTCTTCTATATTCATACAGAATATTTGAGCATTTAAAGCATCAAGGCCCAGTTCTATCAGGTCTGATATAATATCCATAATATATCCATCTGAGTGCATAAAGATATATTTATTATATTTGTGAGCGATATCGATGTAATCTTTATAAAGAGGTTTAAAGATTTTTTGCCAGAGCTCCGGTGATATGAGGAGGGATGTCTGAGTACCCCAGTCATCCATAAAGGTCAAAGCATCAACTTCGGTTTTCGCCCATAGTTCGAGTTCTTTAATGTAAAACTGGTGCACCCTGTTTATAAGAATAAATAACTCCTCTGGTTGTTCGATAAGGTCAATCAAAAGGTTTTCAGTTTTTCTTATAAATTGTAACCTTTCAAAAGGTCTTGGGCAACATCCACTTAAAACAAACTTATCTGTATTCCTGCAAAAAGCATTAACCATATCCACATCAACGCTCAATCTTTCTTCTGGCAATTTTATGGTTTCTACATCACTCCATTCTTTGAGTAAAGGTTCCTTTATTTCTCCTATTATACCTTTCTGTCTGTTTTCAAAAATACATCCCCATTCATCAATATAAATTCCTTTTTGATACTTATCACCTGTTGTTACGGGTAATTTCCTGTAAAAGGCAGGAGACGTAACAATGTCGTCAGGAAAGTTGCTCTGTATAGAAAAAACCTTTTCAGGATAATGTTCAATTGCCCAGGGTAGCACCCACATCTGCCGTGGTATTCTTATCGGGGAATCAAACTCCAGTGTTTTTCTTACCAGTTTTCTTGATGTCATTTTATATCAATAAAATTTTATGATATAAAAAGCTAAAAGTCAAGAATATTTAAAATAAGTAATTACACTGTTAATTAAATCTTATATGTTGATTTTCATAATTTACTGATTTCTCATTTATAATGTCAATATACCTGTTATTTGGGAATCCTTATGATTTGAGATGATGAAGCAATCTTTTCAACAGTAAAAAAAGCAAGCAGATATATATATATGGAATATGAGTTTTTATTAATATAACCTCAAAGGGCGCTAAGAAAGCGTAACCATACGGTCACGAAGTTTGCAGAGAGTATATTGAAAAAATTCGTTTAATCAGTGAAATTCTTTATTTGTTAATTTCTTATACTACCAGAATACCACTACCAGAATCGAATTCTGGTAGTGGATTATTTTTTCTGGAAGTCTCTGAAGAGACTGTTATTGGGGTTTTTAATGATAAAGTTATAATAACATTAAAATAGTCATTTTAATGACTTATCATTGGATTATTCCAGCACCAGAATTTGATTCTGGTGCGGAAAAAAGGATTAAAAAAATATTTCCATAACCTTGAAATCTTTCCAGAACTTTTAATATCCCATATCGCTCCTACGGAGCTCTATATTTTTTATCTCTTATTCTACAGACATATCGCTCCTATTGGAG
>QNDJ01000314.1 GCA_003644825.1 Candidatus Zhuqueibacterota bacterium
CCAAATAACACCCTCACACCATCCACGTCAATAGTTTTATACTTTGATTTAAAATATTTTTTTGCTTCTTCAACAATAATCCATTTTTCCTCTTCAGTAGTAGCCGCTCTCAATTCCGGAGTGGAGTAATAATAAGGAATAGAATCTACCAGCTTTGAAAGAGGAACATCCGACCTGGAAACAATTTCCATCAACCTCAATGAGCTATAAATCGCATCATCATAGCCGTAATATCCATCAGAAAAGAAAATGTGTCCGCTCATTTCACCTGCCATTCCTGCGTTGAGTTCCTTCATTTTATTTTTAATTAATGAATGACCTGTTTTCCACATCACCGGAATACCACCTTTTTCCTCGATAAATTCCGGCAGAGCCTGAGAACATTTTACATCAAAGATAATTTTTTCTCCTTTCTTTCTTTCAAGGATTTCAGCTGCATAAATTGCTACAAGCTGGTCTCCTCTTACAATTCTTCCGGTGTTATCTATTACACCAATTCTATCCGCATCCCCATCATAAGCAATTCCCAGGTCAAGGTTTTTCTCTTTAACGACCCTGATAAGGTCCATAAGATACTCATCTACAGTGGGGTCAGGATGATGATTGGGAAATCTGCCATCAGGCTCACAATACAGGCACTCTACACTTGCTCCTATATCCTTCATAATATCAGGAGCAAACATTCCACCACAACCATTCCCCGCATCAACCGCAACATTTAATCTTCTTTTCAAACTAACTCTCCCCTTTACATCCTCAATATACTGAGAAACTATATCGTATGTTTTACAATCTCCCTTTCCTCTTGCAAACTCCCCTTTTTCGATTAATCTCCTGAAATCCTGTATTTCCTTACCATATATTGTAGTTTTTCCTATACCAATTTTGAAACCATTATACTCAGGGGGATTATGACTTCCTGTAATCATAACCCCACCATCAATTTCAAGAACATTTACACTGTAATATGAAAGAGGAGTAGGAACTACTCCAAGGTCAATCACATCCACACCTGTTGAATTAATAGCCCGAATAAAAATTTTACTGAACTCTTCCGAGCTCAACCTTACATCTTTACCAACTGATGCAACTTTACCCCCTTTTTCTTTAAGATATGTTCCATATCCTTTACCGAGCAGTTCTATTACTTCAGGAGTGAAATCTTCCCCTACTATACCCCTTATATCATATTCTCTGAAAATTGCAGGATTAATATTTACCATACTATTCTATCCTTTCATTTTTATTTTTTGCATAAACTACTCTATCTATACCATTATAATCTTTAAAAATATTAACAATCTCGAGATTGTTTTTTTCAACTATTTCAATTACCTTTTTCTGCATTCCATAACCAACTTCAAGGAATAAACAGCCATCTCCGGAAATCCAGGATGAAGCTACACTACAGATTTTTCTGTAAAAACTCAAACCATCACCACCCTCGAAATATGCAATCTTTGGTTCAAAATCTCTGACTTCAGGCTCAAGAGCCTCAAACTCTGTCCTCGATACATAAGGTGGATTTGATACCAATATCCTGACATCCCTGAATGAATCTTTATTAAGAGAAAAAATAGATTTTTCAATAAAAGTGGTTCTAAAGGTTGTATTATTTAATTCGGAGTTCTCCCTTGCTATATCCAAAGCCTCTTTACTGATATCCATTGAAAGAATTTCAGCATTGGGAAGAAAATGGGCAAGACTTACAGCAATATTTCCACTTCCTGTTCCGACCTCAAGAATGCTTACTTTCAAAAGGTTGTTCCACTTTTCTTTTGCAACTTCTATTATTTTTTCAACAAGAATTTCAGTTTCAGGCCTCGGAATAAAAACATTTTTATTTACTTTAAAACGAAGCCCCATAAACTCTGTTTCATTTGTAATATATTGAATCGGTTCATGTTTCACTCTTCTTTTTATCAAAGATTTAAACAATGCAAGTTCCTTTTCAGATAAGGGTCTATCGTAATTTAAATACAAATCCAGTCTTTTCATATTGAGAGTATGGCACAGCAAAAGCTCTGTGTTGGTTCTTGGATTACTAAAATTTTTTTCTCTGAAGTATTCCGTGCTCCAGTTTATAAGTTTAATTATATTCCATTTTTCTTTATTCAACCAGACTTTCCTTTAGTTTTTCTGCTCTATCTGCAACTTTTAAAGGCTCTATTATTTCATCCAGGTCTCCCTGAAGAATTTCATCAAGTTTATAAAGGGTCAATCCTATTCGATGATCTGTTACCCTCCCCTGAGGAAAATTATAAGTTCTAATTTTTGCACTTCTATCTCCAGTTCCAACCTGAATTTTTCTATTTTTAGCAATTTTATCCTGTTCTTCAGATTTTATTTTATCAAGGAGTCTTGCTCTAAGAACTTTCATTGCCTTAACTTTGTTTTTATACTGGGACTTTTCATCCTGACAGGTAACCACAATACCTGTAGGAATATGAGTGATTCTAACTGCCGAATCGGTAGTATTTACACTCTGTCCGCCCGGTCCAGTAGACCTGAAAACATCTATTCTAAGTTCTTTCGGGTCTATTTTTACATCAACTTCTTCCGCCTCTGGAAGCACTACAACTGAAGCTGCTGATGTATGAATTCTCCCGCTTGCTTCTGTAATTGGAACCCTCTGAACTCTATGAACACCACTTTCATATTTCAACTTTCCATAAACATCCTTCCCGGATACAGAGAATATCACTTCTTTAAAACCTCCAACACCACTGGGGTTTAAAGACATTTCTTCAAGTTTCCAGCCCTGCTTCTCTATATATCGAGAATACATTCGATACAAATCTCCAGCAAATAATCCAGCTTCATCCCCACCTGTTCCTGCTCTGATCTCCATTATTACATTCCTCGAATCATCAGGGTCCTTAGGTAGCAGAAGATACTTCAATTCATTCTCAATACTTTCCTGTTTCTCCATCAATTCCTCAATCTCAACTTTCGCAAGTTCCTTTAATTCACTATCAGAAGATTCCTTCAGTATCTTTTCATCTTCCAGTATATTATTCAATGTTTCCTTATATTCATTATACTTTTCAATAATCGGAGTTAACTCACTGTGCTCTTTTGATAACTTAATATACCTCTTCTGGTCGGAAATAACCTCCATTTTACCGAGTTCTTCTGTTATCTTTTCGTAATGCTCCTTAATATTTTCCAGTTTTTTTATGATTGAATCTTCAAACAGCTTCATTTTTTCATCCCGAATTGATTACAGGCAATAATATAACACTTTTTTTAATTCTTTTCAACGATAAAACATACCTGAATAGTATTTATATAAGATATTTATCTGCCATACTATCTACCGGTAAAACAAGTCCAAAATCGGAAGAATACGGAATAGAACAAACCTTAACATCAGGTATTTTATGTTTAATGAAGAAGCTTCTATTAAGGATATGTTTTAATTTCTTATAAAGAATAAGGGGAATCTGTATACTATCATCTTCCATAGATATTTTTGAACCTTTTTGTTTATATAAACTATAAGGGATAATATTTACTCTTCTATTAAATCCTGTAAGTTCATTTTTAATA
>QNDJ01000315.1 GCA_003644825.1 Candidatus Zhuqueibacterota bacterium
ATATTGACAAAATAGTTTATATTTAAATAAACTAAATTTGAGGATATTATGAAAAAGTTTTTATTGCTTTTTTTATCAATATTAATGGTTTTTTCATTTATTACCTGTAAAAAAAGCTCCAATAAAAGCTCCAGTGTAATTTATTATTTCAGAGGGACGGTATATCTAAGAAACAATCCTGCTCCAGATGTTGTAGTAAATATGGGTTTCAGAGACTCCTCAAAAATACAGGGTGGTCAGCAATGGGATGAGAACAAACAAACAAAAACAGATTCTAATGGCAAATATGAATTTACAATAAAAGAGAGTTTTGAGAGTGCTCACGGATGGACCTGGAAGGTCAGAGCATTACACCCGGAAACCGGAAACTGGACAGACTGGATTATGGGTGGAACTGTAACCCCGGGCGAAAATGGTGCTGGAACTATTGATATATATCTGGAATAAATTAAAAGTGAACTATAAACCTCGGGAAAATTAAAAATGAAAAAATCTCCATTACTTTTTATTTCTTTATTTTTGTTTTTCTCATTTTTTTCCTGCAAAAAGGGTTCAGGAAATAATCCTACTATTTCTTATTATTTTCGTGGAACAGTATACTTGAATAACATACCCACGCCAGATATTACAGTAAAATTGGGTATCAGGGATTCTTCAAAATTTATTGGTGGTCTGGATTGGGACGAAAATAGAGAGACTAAAACAGATTCAGATGGAAAGTATGAATTTAAAATAACAGAAACTCATGCAGAACCTCATGGATGGACGTGGAAAGTTAGAGCGTTAAATCCAGGAACTGGAGAATGGACCGATTGGATATATGGTGGAACAGTTACTGCAGGTAAAAACGGTGCCGGTACGTTAGATATCTATATGTAATTTAAAACTCAAAAATAAAATTTAAAAAATTTTTTATGTCTAAAACGAAATCCCTTAATTGCATTACATAGAAGGACAACCCTCAATCGTAATTGCTATAGAACATCCCCACTTTTAGAAAAGCAAAACAGTCAGGAAATACTAATATATTGAGAACAATAAAAGTGGTTCGTTGTATTAAACACTGTGCTGGTGATAAATCTATATCTCAAAAAATTTACTGATATTGTCAATTTAAGTTTCAAATAAAACCTTATTGCTATTTTTAGATTTTTTGCTTAAATTTAGAGATGATAATAATTTTGATTAATAATTATTAGGAGTCCTGTTATGTTGATGAACAAAATGAGGGAGCATACAAAGATTATCCTCTGGATTGTTGTAATTGCATTTATAGCAACTATAATATTCAGCTGGGGAATGAACTACACTGGAAGAGGAAATAAAGCTCAAAAGGGAATAATTGGTACTATTAATGGTAAAGATATACCAAGAGATTACTTTCTTAACCTACTTCAAGACCAGTATGTTAGATATAGAGAACAATATGGACAGGAACCAGATAGACGTGTAATGAAGCTTTTAAGAGACCAGATATGGGAAAATATCGTGAACTCAACCCTCATCTCGGAAGAAATAAAAAGAATGGGAATTAAAGTAAGTGATGAAGAGGTTGTTTTTCAGTTGAAAAACAACCCACCTGATATAATTAGAAACAATCCTGCGTTTATGACCGATAATAAGTTTGATATACAGAAATATTATCAGGCAATGAGAATTCAAAATCCGCAGGTAAACATGTTCTGGGCTCAACTGGAGTCTTTAGTTAGAAGTTCCCTGCCTACAACTAAAATTCAAAATCTTGTTGTATCAACTGTAAGAGTTACTGAGGATGAAATATATAGTAGATTCTTAGAGGAAGAGCAAACAGCCAGAGTAAAGTATATATACTGCGGCCCAGAAAGGTTCATTGATAATAAAATAGAAATTTCTGAAAAAGAAATGCAGGATTATTATAATTCTCATATTGACGAATATAAATTGCCACCCCAGAGAAAACTCAGATATGTGGTTTTTAAAACAACACCAACAAAAGAAGATTCAATAAAAATAGACGAAACTATAAAAGATGTTCTGAAAAGAGCAAAAGCCGGAGAGGATTTTGCTGAACTTGCTAAAGAATACTCTATGGGACCAACAGCAGAAAATGGTGGAGACCTCGGTTATTTTACAAAAGGAACTATGATAAAAGAATTTGAAGATGCTGTTTTTAAAGCTAAAGTTGGTGAAGTTTTTGGCCCTGTAAAAACCCCTCTTGGAATACATATTATTAAAGTAGTGGATAGAAAACCCCCTGATTCTAAGAAAAAAGGAAGAAAAACCAGAAGAAAAAGAAGATATGCAAAAACTGATTCAGTAAGAGCAAGTCATATCCTTTTTAAATATGTTGCCAGTGATAATACAATTGATAATGCAAAATACGATGCCAGTAACTTTGCAGAGATAGCAAAAGAAGAAGGTTTTGAAAAAATTGCAAAAGAACAGTCTATGGAAATCAAGGAAACACCCTACTTTGAAAAATCCGGGTTTATACCTGGTATCGGGATGATGGAAGATGCTATATCTTTCGCTTTTAGAGGAAAACTGAATGATATTAGCAGTGCAATTAAATCCCCGGATGGATTCTATGTATTTCAAATTATTGACATTCAACCAGAAAGAATAAAGTCTTTTGATGAGGTCAAAACCAGCATTGAAGATATACTGAAAATCAAAAAACGAAAAGAAATGGCAGGTAAATTATTATCAAAGGTGTACGATAAAATCACATCCGGTAAATCCCTATCGCGGGTGGCAAAAGAAGACTCTCTTGAAGTTAAGAAAACAGATGAATTTAAACTGAACGATTATATCAACAATATAGGTAGAGATATAAAATTTTCCTCAACTGCCTTCAAACTAAAACCAGGCGAAATCTCAAAGCCTGTTGAGGGGCTGAAAGGGTATTATTTAATTCAATTGATTGAAAAAAGCAGTGTCGATACATCTTTGTTCAAAACGCGTAAAGAGGAAATCGCTGACAAGTTATTAACTGAGAAACAACAATTACTCTTTACCCAATGGATTTCCTATCTAAGAAGTAAAGCAGATATTAAGGATTACAGAAGTCAAATATTTGGAGACTGATAAATTCTTAAGAAATTCCTATAATATATTACTCCAACAGTTTTTAAGAGAGAAGCAAATTAAACTGATTAACAAAAATTATCTTTTTTCCATCATTAAATACAGAAAAAAAATCCAGAAAGTAAGTATAACTATTACATTACTTTCTGGATTTTTGCGTCCCCTAGGGGAGTCGAACCCCTGTTGCAGGATCGAAAATCCTGGGTCCTAACCACTAGACGAAGGGGACATATCCATTTTTCAGGGAGGGTAATGGGACTTGAACCCATGACCTCCAGGGCCACAACCTGGCGTTCTAACCGTCTGAACTATACCCTCCGTTTGTACGCCAGCAGGGACTCGAACCCCGAACCTACGGCTTAGAAGGCCGTTGCTCTATCCTGTTGAGCTACTGGCGCTCCGTCGGGGTGAGAGGATTTGAACCTCCGACTTCCTGCTCCCAAAGCAGGCGCGCTAAACCGGACTGCGCCACACCC
>QNDJ01000316.1 GCA_003644825.1 Candidatus Zhuqueibacterota bacterium
ATTAAATAACTTGTAGAAGTATGTTTTTTAATTTTTAAAATCGGGTGAAGTTTTCGAATAATTCAAAAAAAGAAAAGGCGATTATAGTTGGTACAATCAGACCCGGGAACCCTGATTGGGAAGTGAAAGAAACTCTTGCTGAACTTGCAAGATTGACAGATACAGCCGGTGGTGAAATTTGCGGTTCAATAGTTCAGGAGATTAAAAGAATAGACTCTGCTTTTTTCATTGGTAAAGGAAAAGCTTATTATCTAAAGGAACTGGCTCAAATAAAAGATGTTGATACTATAATTTTTGATGATGATCTTTCTCCGGCTCAGGTTCATAATCTTGAACAGGTAATTGATAGGAAAGTAATTGATAGAAGCTGTTTAATCCTGGATATTTTTGCGAAGAATGCACGAACCAAGGAAGCAAAAACTCAGGTGGAACTTGCCCAGCTTGAATATATATTACCAAGATTGACAGGCCACTGGACTCATCTTTCACGGCAGGTTGGTGGAATTGGATTAAAAGGACCAGGAGAAACCCAGCTCGAAACTGATAGAAGACTGATCAGAAAAAGAATTGCAAAGTTAAAATCTGAACTTATTAAAATTGATAAGCAGAGAAAAACTCAGAGAAAAGAAAGAAAGAATGTTTTTAAAGCTATTCTTGTTGGATACACAAATGCTGGAAAGTCAACTATTTTAAATGATTTGACAAAAGCTGATGTTGTTGTTGAAGATAGGTTATTTGCAACACTTGATTCTACTGTAAGAAGGATTCCATATAATAATCACCAGGCAATTTTACTTGCAGATACTGTTGGATTTATTAGAAAACTTCCCCATCATCTTATTGCTTCTTTTAGAAGTACTTTAGCTGAGATAAAAGATGCCAATCTTTTATTGCACGTTGTAGACCTCAGTCATCCAAGTTATGAAAAACAGATGAACTCAGTAAATGAGGTTTTGAACGAATTAAATGTTCTGACAAAACCAGTAATTACATTATTCAATAAAATAGACCTTATTGAAGATGAATTTTTAATTTCTCGACTGAAACAGGAATTTCCTGAAGCAATTTTTATTTCTGCTCTGAAAAAGATAGGTCTGGGAAAGTTGATTGAAAAAATGAATGATTATGCATTTGGTGAATTTTATGAATCGGAGGTTATGATTCCGAACAGAAATACAAAACTGATTTCCCTTATTTATGATACGGTTGAGGTTCTTGATAGAGAGTTCAGAGGAGACCTTGTTAAATTAAAGCTGAAAGTTAATAATGCACTTTCTAAAAAAATAAGTAAAATTCTGGAACAGGGAAACCAGAGTTAAACTTATTTCTGAAGTGTTCGAAACTATAAAATGAAAGAGAAGATTTTTTGCCCGTATTGTGGAACCCGGTTTATAAAAAAGCTGGAAAAAAGAAAAAGACGGCTTTACTGCTCAAATTGTGAGCAATTTTTTTATGATAATCCTATTCCTGGTGTTGTGGCAATAGTACCAGATAAAAAAAATGATAAAATTGTTCTGATAAAAAGAAAAGTAATACCAAGGGCTGGTTTCTGGGCATTACCAGGAGGATTTATTGATAAAAATGAAAACGCTCAAAAGGCTATTTTTAGAGAACTTTCTGAGGAAACAGGATTGAAGCCTGATTCTCTGGAACTTATGGATACACTGTACAGAAACAGCAAAGTTTATGGACCAATTGTAGTTATTTGTTTTGTAGTAAACAGCTATAATGGTGTAATAAAAGCAGGAGATGATGCCCTTGAGGTTGACTTTTTCAGCCTTGATAATCTACCTTCTTTAGCTTTTCATTCTCATAAGAAATTTATAGATATTTATAAATCTAAAAGAATATCTCAAAACCGGTTCTGAAAGGAAAATTTTTTTTGAATTCCTTTTTTCCCCATTTTATAAAGGATGTTTCGACAAAGATTCTGAAGGAAGGAATAAAGAAGGATACTCCGATTGATAAATTACCACCCCAGTATCCCGTTTTTTTGAAATTGTCAACTTTATTAAAGGATTCATAGTCCTTATAGAATTCTGTTTTTTTTGTAATTATCTGGTTGTTGGAGCCAGTAATATTCATATAGTTTATTCCAATGCCTATGTGATAAACAAATGAATATTCTCTAACATAACTAAAAAAGTAGTCAGTTATTTTATGGAAATTTCCAAAAAGCAATGATGCAGAAAAACTATTAACATTTGTGTTAAGGTCAAAGTCCCAGCTGGCTATTGTTCCGGGAAGGGGTTCAACTTCATCGGACGGTAGTTTATTCTGGGTTTTAATATGACTGTTTATCGTGCATCTTGTATAATTTAATCCAGCAGATAGTTTGTCTGATAATATCTTTCTTACTGCCAGATTCCAGCCCGAGCCTTTAGAAACAGAAATTTTAGATGTTCCTTCTCCATTATAGATTGTGGATAAAATGTACATACTGATATTTTCCGAAATAGCTTTTGCAATATTTTTGTATCCATAGGTATAACTCAGTATTATTGAAAGCGGGTGTTTTCTTTTACCCTGTAGAAATTTTCTAATTTTATTAGTTTTCCAGTGAAATGGTTTTATAATAAGTGATTTTTCTGGTTTTTGTTTCTGGAACAAAGATGGTATCTGGATTTTTTCGTCGGATATAGAGGAGAAAAGTAAAACCTGATCTCCTTCATTCAAGGGGATGTTTTCTTTTTTCATTAATATCTTACAAACTGCAAGATTCTGTTCCAGTTGATTTACGGTTATTTTTGCAGCAGGAAGGTCTAATTCAGTATTTTTAATAACATCGAATTTTGAATTTTTCTTTAGACCTGCTTTCGAACCTATGTCTAATATAATAAGGTCATCAATGGTTTTGAGAATACAACCTTTTAATTCCTGGGCTAATCCTTTATCTGGAATAGCAAACATTAAAATTAGTAAAGCTGTTAATAGTTTTTTCATACAAAATCAATTTTAAGTTGTCCTGTTCTTTTACTTTCAAGAAAATTCATATATGGTGGTTCATATATAATCAACATTGCTCTATAATATAAACTTTCAGGAATGATTAACTCGTAACCATATTTATTATTTATTATTTTGTATTTTGTCTTGAGAACGTTATTATCAAGATTTGATATTTTTTTGGCTATGTTTTTGTTCTCGGTATATATTTTGTAGTATCCTTTTGAGAATTTCCAGATTTTATTTCCAAAATTTTTTGATTCTATATTTTCAGGTTTATGGAATGGCTGGAAAATAATCTGGTTTTTCTTCAGTCGTTCAAATATAGATTGAATATCCTTGAAGTAGTTTTTCTCCAGATACTTCAGGGCAATTATAAATAATGATGGTAATTTTTCTGGTGTTCTTATTAAATTTACAGAGATTGTTATTAGAGATTTAACAAGGTTTTCTATGGTTTCTTTGTTTTTCTTTCTACACCCCTCAATTATGGTATCATAAATGTATAAAACATTTGAACTTATGTTTTTCATTGAAATACTCCAACTCTATTTAAGAATCGTCAAAAAAATAAATTACTTAAATA
>QNDJ01000317.1 GCA_003644825.1 Candidatus Zhuqueibacterota bacterium
AAAAAAGCCGAAAAACATTCGGCCTCCACCTGAATAATTATAATTAATTTTAATAATGGTTATTAAAACTCAAGGATATCCTTTTCCTTTTTCACTAACAACTGGTCAACTTTTTTTATAAAATCATCCGTGAGTTCCTGAATGTTATCGAGAGACCTTTTACAATTGTCTTCTGAGATTTTGCTTTCCTTTTCGAGTTTTTTTAATTTTTCATTAGCTTCTCGTCTGATGTTCCTTATAGCAATTTTACATTCTTCACCAAACCTTTTAACAAGTTTTACAAGGTCTTTCCTTCTTTCTTCAGTTAGAGCAGGGATAGGAATTCTTATAATATTCCCATCATTTATAGGATTGATACCGAGGTCGGATTTCTGAATAGCCTTTTCAATTTCCCCCATACTGCTTTTATCCCAGGGTTGAATAACAAGAAGCCTTGGTTCCGGTGTAGTAATACTTGCCATCTGTTTGAGAGGGGTCAACGTTCCATAATAATTTATCTTTATTCCATCCAGTAAAGCAGGGCTGGCTTTACCTGTCCGTATTTTTGCAAGTTCACTTCTTAAATTTTCAATACTTTTTTCCATTCTTTCTTCAGACTCAAGGTAGATTTCTTCTTCATCCATAATTCAACCTCTTACTCTTGTTCCAATTTTTTCACCAAGGATAATTCTCTTTAAGTTTCCTTCTTTCAGCATATTAAAAACTATTATAGGAATTTTATTATCCATACACAGGGTAATAGCGGTTCCATCCAGAGCCTTTAATCCCTTTTTTACCATTTCCAGATACGAAACTTCTTCATATTTAATCGGTTCTTTTGCGATTTCAGGGTCCGCATCATAAACCCCATCAACTCTTGTTCCTTTAAGAATAACTTCTGCTTCAATTTCAACTGCCCTCAGAGCTGCTGCTGTATCGGTCGTAAAATATGGATTCCCTGTTCCAGCAGCAAATATAACAATCCTTCCCTTTTCAAGATGCCTAATAGCTCTTCTCCTTATATAAGGCTCAGCAATCTCTTCTATCTTGATAGCGCTCAAAACTCTTGTAAATATATTTCTTTTTTCAAGGGAATCCTGTAAGGCAAGAGCATTAATAATAGTTGCAAGCATCCCCATGTGGTCAGCAGCTACTCTATCCATACCCTTTGCATTTCTTGAAAGACCGCTGAATATATTACCACCACCTATTACAATGCCAATTTCTACCTGTAAACGATAAATAGATTCTATTTCATCAGAAATATGGGAAATAACATCAGGATTAATTCCGAAACCCTTAGAACCAGCAAGAGACCTTCCGCTGAGTTTAAGAAGAATCCTTTTATATTTTATTTCTTCCATAAATATAAAGGGCTACTCGCCCAGTCTAAATCTTACAAACCTTTTTATGGAAATATTTTCCCCGATTTTCCCAGCAAGTTCCATTAAAATATCATTGACTGTTTTATTTGGGTCTCTGATATAAGCTTGTTCTAACAGGCAAACTTCCTGGAAATACTTTTCCAATTTTCCCTGAGCAATCCTATCAATAATCTTGTCGGGTTTACCGGAATTTTTAGCCTGTGTTCTATAAATATCCAGTTCTTTTTCGATTATTTCGGGGCTTAACTGTTCTCTTGTAATAACAAGAGGGTTGGATGCAGCAATCTGCATTGCAATCTCTTTAGCGAACTTTTTGAAATCATCGGTTCTGGCAACAAAATCTGTTTCGCAATTAACCTCCACAAGAACACCAAGTCTGTTTCCTGTATGTATATATGCCTCGATTACACCCTCTTTGGTGGTTTTGCTGGCTCTTTTTTCTGCTTTTGCGATACCTTTTTTCCTTAAAAACTCAATTGCTTTTTCAACATTACCATTGGTCTCGGTCAACGCTCTCTTACAATCCATTAATCCTGCACCCGTTAAATCTCTCAGTTCTTTAACTTTTGAGGCGGGAATGGACATTTTTCTAACTCCCATTTTTAACAAGTCAGATTCAAGCTACAACTTCTTCTTCTACTGTTTCCAATGCCTCCAGAACAGCATCAGAAATAGCTCTGGTAATCAGGCTTATAGATTTATATGCATCATCATTACCCGGTATAGGATAATCTATCAGGTCCGGGTCACAATTTGTATCTACAATGGATATTACCGGTATGCTTAATTTATTAGCCTCTGAAACTGCAATGGCATCCTTCTTTGAATCCACAACATAGAGTATCCCCGGAAGCTTATTCATTTCAAGTATACCACCAATAGCTCTTCTCAACTTTTCTTTTTTTCTTTCAATACTGAGGATTTCCTTTTTAGTGAGTTGCTCATAAGTGCCATCTATTTCCATTTTTTCAAGGTTTTTGTAGTGTTTTACACTTTTTTTAATTGTGCTGAAATTTGTCAGAGTTCCACCCAGCCACCTCTCATTAACATAAAACATCCCACATCTTTCAGCTTCATGTTTTATAACTTCTTTAGCCTGTTTTTTCGTTCCAACAAACAGTATTTTTTCTCCTTTTTTAACAACTTCCATTACAGCTTCACAGGCTTCATCAATCAACTGCTGGGTTTTTTTGAGGTCAATAACATATATTCCATTCCTCTCCATAAAAATATACTTCTTCATTTTGGGGTTCCACCTTCTTGTCAGGTGACCAAAATGGGTTCCGGCTTCGAGTAATTCCTGAAGTGAAATTCTTGGCATATTCTTCTACCTCTTTGAAAATTGAAATCTTTTTCTTGCTCCTTTTTGACCGTATTTTTTTCTTTCTTTCATTCTCGGGTCTCTTGTAAGAAATCCATTTTCCCTCAACATTGTTCTGAAATCCTCATTCGCCTGAATTAGAGCCCTTGATATACCCAGCTGAAGAGCACCAGCCTGGCCTGAAAGACCACCCCCCTCAACTTTCGCTAAAACATCATACTTATCTGTAACTTCCAGCAGCTCCATAGGCTGCATTATCATCATCTTTAATGTTTCTCTACCAAAATAATCTAAAACTTCTTTATCATTAACTTTTATTTTACCTGTTCCTTCAAAAAGATAAACTTTGGCAACCGCCGTTTTTCTTCTTCCTGTTGCATAATATTTTTCCATCAATCCTTCCTATAAATTTAATACTTCAGGTTTCTGGGCTATATGAGGATGTTTATCGCCTGCATAAACCTTTAATTTTTTAAACATCCTCCTGCCAAGAGGATTTTTGGGAAGCATTCCCTTAACTGCATTTTCCAGAACTCGCTCAGGTTTTTCCTGAATTAGCTTCCTGAAACTTACAGACTTTAACCCTCCAGGATATCCTGTGTGATGATAATAAATCTTTTTATCAGCTTTTTTACCCGTTAATCTTATTTTATCAGCATTTATAACTACAATAAAATCACCAACATCTATATGAGGTGAATAAATCACCTTATGTTTACCCCTTAAAATTCTTGCTATTTTACTGGCAAGCCTTCCTAAAACTTTACCCTCAGCATCTACAAGATACCATTTTCTATCCGTATATTTACCTTTGTAGAAAAAAGTATTCAATTAAAATCTCCTT
>QNDJ01000318.1 GCA_003644825.1 Candidatus Zhuqueibacterota bacterium
CACTTAAGCTTTTTACCTTTTTTAAATTTATAAATGAAGGAGTAATTTTTTATTCTTGATTTTATAAGAAAAGAGTGTTAATTTTGACATCGGAAAGACCTTTCATCTTTTCTACATTGTGTAACAAATCTATAATTAAAAAATGTTTGTATATTTATTATGGATACAGGAGAAAAGTAAAGATGGCAGAAACAATGAAAGCTGTTGTAAAGAACAAAGCTGGTTCAGGAGCAGAATTAGTTGAGACAAAAATTCCAGCATTAAAGTCAGACGAAGTTTTAGTAAAAGTTATAGCTACTTCGATCTGTGGCACAGATGTGCATATCTATGAATGGAACGACTGGGCTAAAGGAAGAATAAAAAATATACCACAAATTCTTGGTCACGAATTTGCAGGAGAAGTTGTTGCAACAGGGAAAAATGTTAAAAATATTAAGGTAGGTGATTATATATCTGCTGAAACTCATATACCCTGCCAGAGATGTTATCAATGTTTAACAGGGAATATGCATATCTGTAATAATCTTAAAATACTTGGTGTTGACAGGGATGGTTGTTTTGCGGAGTATGTTGCGGTTCCGGAGATTGTTGCCTGGAAAAATGATAAGAAGCTTTTACCGGAATTTGCCTCTGTTCAGGAGCCCCTTGGAAATGCGGTTTATTGTACACTTGTTGAACCCGTGACGGGAAAATCTGTATTGATTATTGGTGATGGACCTCTTGCACTTTTTTCATGTGGTGTTGCCAGAGCGGGAGGCGCAGCAAATATTTTCCTCGCAGGTATGGAAGAGTTCAGAATGAATATAGGTTTAAAAATGGGGGCAACAGAATACTTTAATGTGAATAAAGAAAAAGTGGATGAGATTATTCTTAAAAAAACAAATGGTTTGGGTGTGGATGTTGTTCTTGATATGGCCGGTGGGCAGCAGGCTCTGAATCTTGCACTGTCAACCATCAGAAAAGGTGGAAGATTCTCTGCTTTTGGTTTAGCTTCTGGTCCGGTTAAAATCGATATAAACGAAAATGTTATATTTAAAGGTATTACAGTTTATGGTATTAACGGAAGGTTAATGTTTGATACATGGTTTAAAATGGCAAATCTGTTAAACTCGGGAAAACTTGATATAACTCCTGTAGTAACTCATAAACTCCCCCTTGAAGAATTCAAGAAGGGATTTTCTTTGATGATGAATACACCAAAATTATGTGGTAAAGTTGTCTTATATCCTGATTCGAAGTTTTTAAAATAAAAGTTTTACCACGATTTTCAATATTAAAATTTCCAGAAACTAAGAATTAAAAAAAATAATAGAAAGGAGAATAGAAAATGTTTGGTAAAATGAAAGACCATCTTAAAAATGAGCTAAATACAATAGAAAATGCTGGTCTGTACAAGCACGAAAGGATTATATTAACACCTCAAAAAGCAAATATCAAGGTTAAACAGGGTGAAGTAATAAATTTCTGTGCAAATAACTATCTTGGGCTGGCAAATAATGAAACCCTTAAAGAAGCTGTTAAAAAAAGCCTTGATGAATGGGGATACGGTCTTTCTTCTGTAAGATTTATATGTGGAACACAGGAAATACATAAAAAACTTGAAGAAAAAATTTCTCATTTTCTTGAAATGGAAGATACTATTTTATACTCTTCCTGTTTTGATGCAAATGGTGGTTTATTTGAGGCACTTTTGACAGATCAGGATGCTATTATAAGTGATCAGCTTAATCATGCAAGTATTATTGATGGGGTAAGGCTGTGTAAAGCTCAAAGGTTCAGATATAAACATGCCGATATGAATGACCTTGAGAGTATTTTGAAGGAAACTCAAAAATACAGGTTCAGAATGATTGCGACCGATGGAGTTTTTTCAATGGATGGGGATATAGCACCCCTGGATAAAATATGTGATCTGGCAGAAAAGTATGATGCTCTGGTAATGGTTGATGATTCTCATGCAACAGGGTTCATCGGTAAAAAAGGAAAAGGAACTCACGAGTATCATAATGTTATAGGAAGAGTTGATGTTATAACAAGTACTCTTGGAAAAGCTATGGGTGGAGCTTCTGGTGGTTTTACATCCGGTAGAAAAGAAATTGTAGATTTTCTCAGGCAGAGGTCCCGTCCGTATCTTTTTTCAAATACACTTGCTCCTACAATTGTATCAGCAGCAATCAAGGTTTTTGAGATATTGGAAGCCTCAACAGAACTGAGAGATAAGCTCGAAAAAAATACCCAATATTTCCGGGAAAATATGACTGAAATCGGATTTGATATAAAACCGGGTGTTCATCCTATAGTTCCGATAATGCTTTATGAGGCAAAACTTGCGTCTGATATGGCAGATAAGTTGCTTGAGGAAGGAATTTATGTTATAGGATTTAGTTATCCTGTTGTTCCAAAAGGCGAAGCAAGAATAAGAGTTCAGATATCTGCTGCTCATGAGAAAGAACACCTTGATTTAGCCATTGAAAAATTTGAGAAAGTCGGCAAAGAATTGGGCGTCCTTAACTAAATATTATAAAGTTTAATATATTAGTGATTAATACTGATGACCGTAAAATTTAAAAGGGATGGTTTCAAAGACCAGCTAATACGATTTATTGAATATCCAGTGGCAAAATATTAATTTTGAAATTTTCGTCCACTGAAATAACAGAAAAGTCATCAGGCTCTTTCCATCCTTCTTCATCGGTGATTTTTTCTGAAGCTATAATTACGGATTTTCCGCCCCCCTGGAGAGGTTCGAGTTTTATCTTAAGAAGAGTTTCATCAGATATCTGTTCTATCTTTTTTGGAATAACTTCATTTCTTGATATATAGTATAATGGTATACCAACCTTTGAAGCAAGTAAATATCTACCGTTTGTGATAAGAAAATTTAATGTAGAACCTGTTTCTGATTTTAATGTTCTATTATATTCAAGAATGCTCTTAATAGTTTTTTTAAGGGCATTTTCTGCTTTTCTTAACGGGATATTACCCTTGATTATGGAACCAGCTCTTCTCAAGTTATGAAGAAAAAGAAAGAAACTGTATTCACTGTCGGTTGTTCCTTTAATCTTTTTTCTATGGGAGACGGGTAAGCTTTTTTTTATACGGGGTTTTATTTTTCTGAAATCTGATATTGTTCCCTGATGGGCAAATAGCCATACACCATATCGGAATGGATGTGTATTAGCTTCTTTTACTTCTCCAACAGTAGCTTTTCTTACGTGGGCGATTATTACTTTTGATGAGACGGCTTCGGTGATGTTCCTGAATCGTTCATCTTTTAAAACAGATACGGCTTTTTTGAGTATAAAAGAAGCTTTTCCCTGGTAAAATCCAATTCCCCATCCATCGGATTCGACTTTCATCTGCTTATCAAGGGTCTCAACTTCTTCAGTTATTATTTCAGAAGAAGAAATAGAATAGGATATTTTTACTGGATTTTCTCCAATATATCCAAATAAACGAACCACATTATATCTCCTATTTTAAATTTTATTTAACAAATTTACTATCTCATTTACTTTTATA
>QNDJ01000319.1 GCA_003644825.1 Candidatus Zhuqueibacterota bacterium
AGATATAGAAGGTGGTAGAATGGCTGTTCAACAGTTAGACCCCCTCTGGAAAGAATACGTAAAAAAGAAGAATCCAGAGATTAAAGAAAAACTTGTTATAAAATATATTTCACTTGTGAAATATGTGGCAGGCAGGTTAATGATAACCCTTCCTCCTTCTGTTGAGATAGATGACCTTGAGAGTGCGGGAGTAATGGGGTTAATAGATGCAATTGAAAGATTTGACCCGAAATATGGTGTTAAGTTTGAGAGCTATGCTATACCACGAATTAAAGGTTCAATGCTGGACGAACTTAGAAAACTCGATTGGATTCCTCGTTCTATTAGAAGTAAAACAAGAGAGCTTGAAAAAGTTATACAGCAGGTTGAAAACGAAAAAGGAAGGCCTGCTACAGACGAAGAACTTTCTGAAAAACTTAATATGTCTATGGATGAATACTATGACCTGTTAAAAGAGGTTGGGACTACTTCTCTCTTATCTCTGGATGAGATATTATATGATAATGATGGAGGTAAAGCTGACCTGCATGAGGTTATTGAAGATCCAGCCGCTAAAGATGCTATGGAGGGTATTAATAGAGATGAACTGAAAGATATGATGATTAAAGCTATAGACGATTTACCTGAAATTGAAAGGCTGGTTATAGCCCTGTATTATTATGAGGAACTTACACTGAAAGAGATTGGGCAGGTTCTACAGCTTTCGGAATCCAGAATTTCTCAAATACATACAAAAACTATTTTAAGCCTGAGGGCTAAATTGAAGGAGGCAATTAAAACATGAATAAACCAGGGAAGGAATATTTATGAGAAATATAGATTTTCAAATAGTTCATACCCAGACTCCGGGTGTGGAAAGGCAATACCAGGTGAGGAGACAGCAACCTGATATTGACCAGAGGCAATTTACGTCTCAAACACAGCAGACTACTGAACAGCAAATGAAGGAAACACAGGCTACTCAAGGCAAAGAGGAAGGAAAAATTAGACCCGATAGAGAAGGTGAAAAAAGAAGAGAACTGGCAAGAAAGAAAAAAGAAAAGGAAAAAGAAGAAGAAAAAAAGAAAAAAAATACTAATATTAAAGGACCTGGTGGAAGCAAGATAGATATAAGAGTTTAAACCGAAAGGAAAATGTTTGACTGATTTTAGTAAAAAAGAGAAGATAAAGCGGATTACTCAGGGGATACTGGGATTGTCTGCTCTTCCAACGATTATAGCAAAGATGATTGAGCTGGTAGATAACCCTAAAACATCTGCCTCGACTCTGGGAAAGCTTATTTCAACAGATCAGGTTCTTACAGCAAGGGTTTTAAAGTTAGCAAATTCAGCTTTTTATGGTTTTCCGAGAAGAATTTCTACTATTAATCTTGCAATTGTAGTACTTGGATTTGATACCCTGAAAGACCTGGGCTTGAGTTTTTCTATTATAAACAGGTTTTCTTCAAACATACGTGATACCGGTTTTGATATGAGTAGATTCTGGGAACATTCAATTGGTTGCGGTGTAGCAGGTAAAATGCTGGCAAAGAGATACAGGTACAGAATTACTGGAGAAGTTTTTGTTGCAGGTTTATTGCACGATATAGGAAAACTTGTAGTAAATCAGTATATAACAGAAGATTTTAAAAAAATACAAAAAAAAGTTAACAATAGTGGAGTTTCTTTTATTGAAGCAGAAAAGGAGATTCTTGGTGTAACCCATGCTGAAATTGGAAAATGGCTGGTAGAAAAGTGGAATTTACCATCACAGTTGTGTGATTCTATAGCATATCATCATAAACCTTTGATGTCAAAAAAGAACCGATTTTTAGCTTCAATAATAAACTTTTCAGATTATTTATGTAAAATAGCAAATATTGGCTATTCAGGTGATGATATAATTCCTGAGATTTCTCCTGAAATAGTAAAAGTTTTAAAACTAAAACAGAATGAAGATGGAGATATAGATATAGATTTTTATAAAGATTTACTTTATCTCGAGCTCGATAGAGCAGAAACGTTTATTAACATTATTCAGGGCAAGGATGTTCCTGAAAAAAAAGAAGTTAAAATAAAAGTATAGGTTATGCAGATAAAAAAAATCGAAAAATTAATTGACAGGTGTGCTAAAATTGTTGATGATGATTTTAGTATAAAAAATACTGAAGGTAAAAATAAATTAAAAGAATATTTTGATCAGTTAAAAGCACAGATTAAAGATTATGAAAAAGAACTGAAAACAATCAGAAAAAAACTCAAAGCTAAAGAAAAGATAGTCAGGGAAGTTAAGGAATCGATGGAAGAGTTATTATCAATCCAGAAACTGTCTCAGACAATAAGGTTTGCAAAGAATCCTGAAGATATTTATTCGACTCTTGTTGAGCTTTCTAAAAAGGTTGTACCGATAGAACTCAGTGGAATCTTTCTTTTTGATAAAGAAACCAATGAAATTTCTTCTCTTGGTGTTAAAACTGTTCATAAGAAATTGGAAAAAGATATAGAAAGATTTCTTGAGGAAGGAATTGTTGACTGGGTAATCGATGAAAAAAAGACAATTGTTATTCCAGATATAGAAACAGTATCCAATGAAAATATTGAAGGGCTAAAACGGAATTTTGTTTTTATTCCATTAATTACAAAGGGAGAAGGTAGAGGTATTTTTTTAATATATACACCAAAAGAGGAAAAAACCTTCACAGGTCAGAACCTTGAGCTTTTAACTATTTTGACTGAACAGGCTGCTATTGCTATTGAGAACTATGTGGTAAAAGAAAAATTGAATGAATATCAGAAAAGGGAATGTAGTAAAACTAAGGAAGGGAAAGTATTGGTCAAAGATGAAATCTAAAGTAAAGTATAATGAAGAAAAATTCGTTTTTGTTTCTGTTTGTATTATTAATTTTTGTTTTTAGTTATTATACAGGAGCTGGAGCTGAAGTAAAATTAAGAGATATTCGGTATTCATTTAAAGGAATAAAGACGAGAATTGTATTTGAATTCGATTTAAAAGTAAATTATGAAGTTGTCGAGGATTGGATTGGCAGGTTAATTAAGATTAAATTTTCTGGTGTTGATTTATCAGAATTTAAAAAAGGATTTAAAATTCCTGTTAAGAATCATATAGTTAACAGGATAAAAATTGCAAACAATAAAGATGATTTTGTTGATGTAACGATATATACCAATAAGAATTTTACCTCAAAAAAGCTTGAGTTACAGAATCCATTTCGTGTTGTTTTTGATATTTCAATTTTACCATTAAAAGTTAATGCAAATTTTTACTATAATAGAGGAGTAATTTATGAATTAAGAGGAGAATATGAAAAAGCGATTGACCAGTTAGAAGAAGCTCTGAAAATTTCTCCAGATTTTCAGAAAGCCAGATTTATGTTGGGTAAAATTTATTTTAAAAAAAGAAATTATGAAGAAGCTAAAAGGTATTTATCCGAAATAAATAAAGATTCTTATGAAGGAAAATTAGCTGAAGATATTTTAATAAAAATAGAGAATGAAAATGGTAAGTTAAATAAGAAT
>QNDJ01000320.1 GCA_003644825.1 Candidatus Zhuqueibacterota bacterium
ATATAATTGAGTGGGGTGTATTCGAATACCAGGAAACATATATCCAGCTGGACTTTCCAGTGGAAACTTAACAGCCCAGGGAAGTTCACAGGGTATACCAAAACAACACCCGTTTAAAAAACAACCAATTCTTGTAACAAAAATCCCAAAAGCTATCGGAACAGCAATAATATCTGAAAGTTTTAATACAGGTAACTTTTTAAACTTAATATACCACATACCAAAAATAAGAGCGAAAATCAGCCCACCTAACATAGTAAGACCTGCAATTCCTATATCACCAGAACTCTGAAAAGGATTAATAATATCAAGTAGATTATTTTTGAATTCATTAAAATGAAAAACCACGTAAAGTAACCTCGAGCCAACCAATGAGGATATTACTATCACAACAGCAAGGTCAATAATAGTATTAGGGTTAATTCCAAGATTTCTTGTTTTTCTAATTGTGTAATATATTCCAGCAATAAAAGCAATTGCAAGCATCAATCCATAGGTTCTTGCTTCAAACCTTCCTATTCTAAAAAGAACCGGATGCATAATACTAAAACCTTATTTTTTCTTCATTGATACATTAATTAATAGGCCAATCATTAGCATAGTTGAAAGAAATGAAGACCCACCATAACTCATTAATGGCAGAGGTAATCCTGTAACGGGCATTATACCCACATTCATTCCAATATTTACAAAAATTTGAAATAAAAATATTGACGTAAATCCTATAGCAATTACTTCTCCGAACTTACTTCTTGCTGATAAGGCAAAATTTATACCTTTTAAAATAAAAATAAGAAAAAGAACCAGTATAGAGCAAACTCCTAAAAAACCGAATTCTTCACCTATTACTGAAAACACAAAATCGGTATGCTGTGCTGGTAAGAATCGTAATTGAGTCTGTGTTCCCTTTAAAAACCCCTTTCCGGTTATACCTCCAGAACCAATCGCAGTTTGAGATTGTAAAACCTGATAACCAGCCCCTTTAGGGTCTTTACCCGGATCAATAAAAGCCTTTATTCTCTGTTTTTGATATGATTCAAGACCATTCCACAATACAGGTGTTAAAATGCCAACACCAAGATTCAGAATCAAAACTACCGATACAAGAATCAGTTTCCTTTGCCATAGATAGGTCATCAGGGAAACTAAAAAAACCCATCCAATTAAAAAGTACAGGTTCAGAATTGCAATCACTAAAACACTTATTAACAAAAAACTAAAAAATAAAATATAATTTATGGGAATATTATTCCAGATTAATACAGGTATTAATAATGCAATAAACACAAAAGCTGTACTCAAATCAGGCTCTTTAATAATTAATAGTAAAGGAATTAAAACAATTGTTAATGTTATTAAAATATCCTTTAGACTTGAAAGATTCACCTTTTTAGATGATAGAAATCTCCCCAGCAAAATAACCGTTGAAATCTTGGCAAACTCAGAAGGTTGAAAAGCTATATTATTAAAATACTTAATGGATATCCATCTTGAAGAGCCCCCTGTATCTTTGCCTATAAACAAAACAAGCGCCAGTAAGATTATTGATATACCATAAAAAAAGAAAGCAAAATGGTAGAAAAATTTTAAAGGTAAATAAACTATAACCAGTACGCATATTACTCCAACAAAAAACCATACCAATTGCTTATAAAAATTGTTTCTAACCAACTCCGTGTCAATCCTGTAAGTTGAAGAATATATGGCAATAAAACCCGCCAGTATTAAAAGAAAGATTACTATTAAATAGGAATAATCTAATTTCATTTAAATTAAAAATTGTTATTTTTAATTTTTTAATTTAGCAAAATAAACGTTCCTGAAATATTCTTTGAATATTTTTCCTGCCAGAGGAGCAGCAGCTCCACCACCTGCACCACCATTTTCAACAATTACAGAAATGGCTATCCCTGGATTATTTAAGGGAGCAAACCCAATAAACCAGGCATGGTCATTTCCATGAGGATTCTGGGCAGTTCCAGTTTTCCCGGCAATTTTTACTTCCCTAACGGCTGCCAGTCTTCCTGTACCATGAACTCCATTAACAACCCTATACATTCCTTCTTTGATAATTTTGTATACATCTTCTCTAATACCATCAACCGTTTTAAATTTTATTCTGGGTTGAATTCTTTTACCGGTGTTTCTATCTTCTATATATCTTACAATATGTGGCTGGTAGTATTTTCCATTATTAGCAATAATCATAGCAAAAACAGCCATCTGTAATGGTGTTGATTGCATTTCCCCCTGACCTATCACAACATTTAACATATTACCATCAGTCCACCTGTTTTTTCCATACTTTTTATCGTATAATTCTCTTGTTGGTATAAGGCCGGCACTCTCTTCTGGTAAATCTATACCCGTTTTTTTACCAAAACCAAATCGAGAAGCATAATCACTCCATATATCAATTCCTATTTCAAGAGAAAGTTTGTAAAAATATACATTACAGGATTGTTCAATAGCATTAAGCAGGTCCAGTTTTCCATGCCCTTCTGGTTTCCAGCAGTTAAATCTCCTTATTCCAAATTTGAAACTGCCATTACATTCAACACTCCATTCTGGTGTAATAATGTTTTCATTGAGTGCTGCAAAAGCAGCAATAAGTTTTATAGTTGAACCCGGAGGATACAAACTCTTTGTAGCCCTATTAAATAAAGGATGATCAGGATTTTCAACCATTGACTTCCACTCTTTTTCAGATAGATGTATGGTTATTTTTCCCGGGTCATAATCCGGCTTACTAACAAGAGCTAAAACCTCTCCATTTCTCGGGTCAAGTGCAACAACTGCTCCTCGTTTTCCCTCCATTAAATCCTCGGATACTTTCTGTAACCTGCTATCGATGGATAAATGAAGATCTTTACCCTGTTTTGGCGGAATATTCCAATCTTTCCCCAAATTCCTGATGACCTTTCCCTGAACATCTACTTCAAAATACTCATAACCTTTTTCTCCTCTCAAACTTTTTTCATACTCCTTTTCAAGTCCCTGTTTTCCAATAACATCACCTGATACATAGTTTTCATTTTTTAGTAAAGAAAGTTCGCGTTCATCGATTTCTTTTGTATATCCAAGCAAATGGGACGCCCTGACATTTGAAGGATAATGCCTGATAGGCTCTATCTGATAAATAACACCCGGTAAATCTAATTTATTTTCCTCTACAATTGATAAACCCAGAAAATCTACCTGCATCAGTCTAACAGGTTTATATCCTCTACTGTTATGGATTTTTTTCACAACATAATTCTTATTAAAATTCAGAACATTATTAAAAAAATCCAGTAAAAATTCTTTATCTTTGACTTCATAAGGAATAAAAGAAATGAAATAAGATGGCTGATTATCTACAAGTAATACACCATTCCGGTCATAAATCAATCCTCTGGGGGGCTGAATTACAGTTTGTCTTATACGATTATCCTGTGACCTTTTAGAATACTTTTCCTGACTGTATATCTGAAGATAAAAAAATCTAATAAAAAATACACCAAATAATAAAA
>QNDJ01000321.1 GCA_003644825.1 Candidatus Zhuqueibacterota bacterium
ACATATTCCGCAAAAGAAGAAAAGGTAATTATCTTATACCTATCTTACGCTGTTTATCATTTTCATATTGAACCAATTATTATCTGTAATTGGTAAATAAGTAAAAATTATATATAAGTAATATCAGGAGGAATAAATAAATGATTGAAGCAATAAGAGAAATCGGAAAATTAATCCTGGAAAAAGATAAAAGTAAAATGCTTGAAAATTTAACAAATAAGCTCCAGGCTGAAGCTAAAGGGAAAAAACAGCATATTATTATAGTTAAATTTGATACTGTAAACAGAATATTAGGTGTTGATTTTTTGGAGATAAGAGATGATACCCCGGAAAAATTTTTATGGGTTGGGAATAATCGCTCAAGAAATCCTCAGATTTTTTTTACCACAAATAATTTAGAATACATCTTATCCCAGACCTTTCCCAATATAATAAATAGATTGGAAGAAAAAAGCAATTTAAGAGAAAAATTAAATAAGGTATTAGAAATTTTTTACTGTGAGACTAATAATACTGGTAAGTGTAAATATCTTTTTAATCTTAAAACCATTGGTATTAATGATGAAGAAGAATTTAAAAATGATATTATTAAGGAAGAGTGTAAATCTATTTTGAAAGAAATAACATCAAAGTTTTATGAATATATTAAGTCTGAAGTTAGCTTATCAAAGAATGAGATAAGCTTATTCACGGTAAAAATTGATGATGAACTTATGGTAGAAAATGAAGAATATAAAAATATATTAATAGATGAAAAAATGGATAAATTGTTCAGTAAATCCAGTAAGGTCTGTTCACTTTGTAATACGTTAAGGCATTATACAGATAGACCAAAGTTTGCTGGATCTGCACTTGGTTATTATATTACAGACCAGAAGGGATTTTCCTCAGATGTTTCCAGTGAATTTTTCAGAAATTTTCTGTTATGTGATGAATGTTATCAGAATCTGTTAGTGGGAGAAACATACGTAAGGAATAAACTTAAATCAAGAATAGGAGGCCTGAATATATATATAATTCCTAAATTTTTATTTGCGGGGACATTTGATGCTTATGAACTGGGAAGATGGTCAGAATATATTGTTTCATCATTCAATTGTGTTAAGTCTATAAGAAGTATAGAGGAATTTAATAAGAATCTGGATGATTATAAATATTACATAGAAAATAAGGATAACTATATTATCAACCTGTTATTCTGGAAGACGCCCCCGGGTCAACAATCGAAGGTTAAAGTATTAAAACTAATAAAGGATGTTCCACCATCAAGATTTGATACTTTAAGTAAAAAACAGAGTGAAATTAATGATACAGGAAAAAAACTACTGGATTCACAAAGGGAATGGAGAGTTGACCTTGAAAATATTTATTATCTTATTCCTTTAAGAAGATCAAAGAGGGATATATCAGAATATAAAAAGATTGTTGACCTATATGACTGCATATTTTCCGGGAAGCCGGTTTCATATAATTTCCTTATAAATCAATTTATAGAGCTTTTTCAGATATATAGATTCGATAAGTTTGATGTATATAATGTAGGAATTTCGAATCGAGAAGAGAGTGCCAGAGATATTGGTATGGTTTATACCATACTTAGAACCAATCTATTAATTTTATATTTTTTAAAACTAAATTTAATTAAGGGAGGTGAAAAAATGGATTATGATAAGCTTAATGTTTCCGGGGACTTGAAAGATTTTATTAAAGAGATGGGATATGATGAAACTAAAACAGCGATGTTTTTAACAGGTAATCTTATAGGAGAAATTGGGAATGCTCAAATCAGGAAAGGAACTAAAAAAAAGCCTGTACTCGGGAAGATAATATTCCAGGGTATGGGAAAACCAAAACTGATAAGGCTTTTAAACGAGGTTGTAGAGAAATTAATTGAATATGACCGATTAACCTACAACGAAATAACCCTTTCAGAGTGTAAAAGGTTAATGGACAAAAATATTGATAACTGGAATCTTTCGGACCAGGAAAATGTTTTTTACATTTTATCAGGTTATGCCTATGCTACACATAGAGCTATAACAGGTAAACAAAAAGAAGAAAGAAAGGAGGAATAAACTATGAATAACAGTGATATTCTTTTTATTTATGATGCAAAAATGTGCAACCCTAATGGGGACCCGGATGATGAGAATAAACCAAGAATGGATTATGAGACCGGAACAAATCTGGTCAGTGATGTAAGGTTAAAAAGATATATAAGAAATTATCTGGAAGGTAGAGGAGAATTGATTTTTGTTACTGAAGTGGATGGTAGAACTGTTGATGCGACTCAGAGGCTTGCTTACTGGATTTCTGAAGAACTGAGAAAGGAGGGCAAAACCGATAAAGCAGATGAAATAAAAGAAAAAGTCGAAAAAGGAGCAATTAAGGATAAAGATTTTTCTGATTTCATTAGAGAAGAAAATTTATTAAATGCATTTATTGATGTTAGAATGTTTGGAGCCACTATGCCGATAAAGGGCGGTGAAAAAAGAGGCCAGTCTTTTACCTTTACAGGTCCAATTCAATTCAACTGGGGCTATTCATTAAATAAGGTCAGTCTGGTAGAGTCTTCGACTATTTCGTCAACTTTTGCAGGTGTAACCACAGAGGGACAGGCAGAGTTCGGGACATTTGGTAAGGATTACAGGGTGTATTATTCTCTCATAGCATTTCATGGGATAATTAGCGGGAAAAGGGCTGAACATACAGAGTTAACTGAAAAAGATGTAGAATTAATTGATGAAGCTCTGATAAAATCAATTCCACTGCAGGCTACAAGAAGCAAAATTGGGCAGTATCCAAGGTTGCTTCTTAGAGTGGAATACAATGATAATAATACATTTTTAGGTGATTTGAGGAGGCATATAAAACTTAAAACTGGAGATATAAAAGAAGAAAAATTAAGGGATATCAGTCAATTTGAGCTTGATGTTGATGAACTGGTGGAAATTTTAAATACAAATAATGAAAAAATAAAAAGAATAAGAATCTGGCAGGATAATGAGCTTAAACCAGAGCTTTATAGTGTATTTGGAGATAAAATTGAAAAAATTGATTTATAATAGAAATATCTGGAGGAATGATAGATTATGAAAGAAATTGATGGTCTAATCATATTTGACCTTTTTGGTCCGATAGCACATTTCAGAAAATTTTACACGAACTCTTCTTCCCTTTCTTATTCCTTTCCACCCAGAACAACCGTAACAGGTTTAATTGCAGGAATCCTCGGTATGGAAAGAGATTCATATTATGATGAGTTTAATTCCAGCAGATGCAGTGTTGCAATAAGTATAAAAAATAAAATAAGAAAGATTATGCAGACTGTAAATCTTCTTAATACGGATGAATTCAGTTCTTTTCGAAATGTTTTTAAAAATATGATGCTGAGAAAGAATCTTCATCCTACACCATTAGAACTTATTTTTCCTGCTCTACCGGAAAAGGAAGTATCGTACAGGATTTACTTTTTTCATTCTAATGATAGTATTATGAGAGACTTAAAT
>QNDJ01000322.1 GCA_003644825.1 Candidatus Zhuqueibacterota bacterium
AAGTGATATCGATGAGCTTGAAGTAGGAAGATGGTGGAAAAAAATTAGAATAAAAAAAATCAGAAACTTACCCAATTCTCAATCAACCCACACAAAAATAATTACTATACCTGAAGAAAAACCAGATGAAAATAAAACAAAACCCAGCATATCAGTTGAACAAAAAAACGAAAAAGAAAACTCGTATTATGAAATAAAATCTCCAATGGTTGGCACATTTTATAGAGCTCCTTCCCCCGATTCTGAGCCCTATGTGAAAGAAGGAGATAGAGTAAGAGTTGGTCAGGTTTTATGTATTATTGAAGCAATGAAACTAATGAATGAAATAGAATCTGATGTTAATGGAACAATTGTAAAGATTTTAACAGAAAATGCTCAGCCTGTTGAGTATAATCAATCTCTATTTTTAATCGAAAGGTAGGCTAAATTTTAATGTGAAACTAATAAGGATAGAAAATGTAAAACCGGGAATGATACTGGGGATGCCTCTAAGGGATGAAAATGAAAACATCCTTCTTAACCAGGGTGTAAAACTAACATCAAGATATATCGAAAGACTTAAAGAGCTCGGATTTCAATCCGTATATATAGGAGGTGACCCTGATACTGACGATATCATTGTTGAGGATATAATCTCTGAAAAAAGAAGAAGCCTCGGAAGAAAAATACTGAAAAAAGCATACAGACTAACTGAAAAAGCTATTAAAGATTTTAGATATGAATCAATTGAGACAATAAAAAAGAACATTGAATCACCTAAATTTAAAAAGGTTTTCAGTCAAATTCCAATATTCAGAGAGGTACAAAGTATTATCGGGGAAATGGTTGATGAAATCTTGAGTAGCGAAACCCTTACTGGTTTAAATTCTTTAAAAACCCATGATAACTATACTTACAATCATTCGATTGATGTGGCAATAACATCTTTATTGATAGGTAAAAGGCTACGTATGGATTATAAAAAACTGGAAGACCTGGCAGTAGGTTGTATGCTACATGACATTGGAAAAATATTCATTGATAATAAAATTCTGAACAAACCCGGAAAATTAACTGCTGAAGAATACAACAGAATAAAAGAACATCCAACCCTTGGATATTTATTACTAAGGGAAAAAGGGAAAATTCTGTCCAATCATGTGGCGTATCAACACCACGAAAGGCAGGATGGAACAGGATATCCAAGAGGTTTAAAAGGAACAAATAAAATAGAAAGAGACGCCTCGGATAGCGAAATTACAATTTTTGGAGAAATAGCAGCTATCGCAGATATACACGATGCTATGATTTCCGATAGAGTCTATAGAAAAGGATTAATGCCAGATGAAGTAGTAAGAATACTAAAAAATCTTTCTGGAATTCATCTAAACAGGGAAATCCTTGAAAAATTTCTTGAAATAGTTCCGGTGTACCCTTTGACAACAAGGGTCTTAATTCTGAACGGAAGATATAAAAATTATGAAGCTATTGTTTCAAAAACGAATAATAAAAATCTGAGTAGACCGGTAATCAGAATACTTTATAACGATAAAAAGGAGAGAATAGAACCTTTTGAACTGGATTTAATGATTGACCTTGATATAAAAATCAAGTCAATACCTTCATAAAATATTTCATTCAATAAAATAATTTTTCAAAAGAGACTAAAAATTGTTCAAAAAAATACTTATAGCAAATAGAGGCGAGATTGCATTAAGAATTATCAGAGCCTGTAAGGAGTTAGGAATATTATCTGTTGCAGTATATTCCGAAAAAGATGCGGAATCTCTCCATGTAAAGTTTGCTGATGAAGCTGTCTGTATTGGGGCAGCAAGCCCGATGGAGAGTTACCTGAATATACCAAGAGTGATCAGCGCTGCTGAAATTACAAATGCGGAAGCTATCCATCCTGGCTATGGTTTTCTAGCGGAGAATGCTGGTTTTGCTGAAATATGTGAATCCTGTGGTATAAAATTTATTGGACCGCCAGCGGAAGTCATCAGGAAAATGGGAGATAAATCTTTCGCTAAAGAAACTATGGTTAAATCTAACGTTCCCGTTATTCCGGGAAACAATAAGATTCTCGAAAATCATTCAGAAGCTGAAAAGTTAGCAGATGAAATTGGTTATCCAGTGATACTGAAAGCTACAGCAGGTGGCGGCGGGAGGGGTATGAAAATCATCAGAGATAAAAGCGAAATTAAAAAGAAGTTCGATATTGCCAGATCTGAAGCAGAAGCAGCTTTTGGAAATCCAGGATTATATATTGAAAAATATATTGAGAACCCAAGGCACATCGAAGTCCAGATTCTCGGCGATACCTACGGAAATGTTATACATATTGGTGAAAGAGAATGCTCAATCCAGCGAAGATATCAAAAACTGATTGAGGAAACTCCATCCCCTATAATAGATAGTAAGTTAAGAAAAGAAATAGGAGATGCAGCTGTCAGAGCCGCAAAAGGAGCCTCTTATTGTAATGCTGGCACTGTTGAATTTCTTCTCGATGAAAATCGGAATTTCTATTTTATGGAAGTAAATACACGTATCCAGGTGGAACATCCAATAACAGAAGTTGTTTCAGGAATCGATTTAATTAAACAACAGTTGAAAATCGCTGCTGGCGAGAAGCTAAACCTTCAACAGAAAAACATCCAGTTAAGAGGTCATGCTATTGAATGCAGGATTAATGCAGAAGACCCCGAAAATGGATTTATGCCATCACCCGGTAAAATTAAAGGACTACATCTTCCTGGAGGATTTGGTGTAAGAATAGATACACACATCTATTCTCAATACGAGATACCGCCCTATTATGACTCCCTGGTGGCAAAAGTAATAACCTTTGGAATCGACAGGGCAGAATCAATTGAAAGAATGCGTAGAGTACTTGATGAAATGGTCATTGAAGGGATTAAAACAACCGTTCCATTTCATAAAAAAGTAATTTCAAATTCAAATTTTAAAAAAGGTTTATACAACACAAGTTTTTTAGAAAAGGAGTTTTAAATGGAAGTACCAAATGATTTACTTTACACAAGAGAACACGAGTGGGCATTAGTTGAAGATGACACTGTTACAGTTGGAATAACAGACTATGCCCAGAGTGAACTCGGGGATGTCGTTTTTGTAGAACTCCCCAATGTTGGAGACCCTACAACCCAGAACGAAGCTTTCGGAACCATTGAAGCTGTAAAAACCGTTGCCGAACTTTATGCTCCAGTCTCAGGAGAAATTACTGATATTAACACTAAACTGGAAGACCAACCAGAATTAATTAACAAAGACCCTTATGGAGAAGGATGGATGATTAAAATAAAATTCTCCGATAAATCTGAATTAGAAGACCTTCTAAAACCAGAAGAATATAAAAACCTCATTAAAAAGGATTAAGGTAAGTTATGAGCTACTTTTCCAATTCCGAAAGCGACAGAAAATATATAATGGAATTCCTTGGCATCAAAAATCTTGACGAATTGATAGAAAATATACCGCCTGAAATAAGGTTGAAGGGACAACTT
>QNDJ01000323.1 GCA_003644825.1 Candidatus Zhuqueibacterota bacterium
AATTTACATAATAATATTTTTTGAAACAGGGGGTAATAATGTTTAAAGAATTCTATTATCCGCATAAAAAAAGTGTCCTTATAAAAGATGCAATTACTGAAGTAGTAAAAATGCTGGAAAAAGTAGAACGGATGTTTTCGGCTTCGTTTGATTATTTATTCTTTGGAAAAGAATATTCCAGAGACCTTTTTAAAGAAGATGTAGATATAAATGCTGGAGAAAGAATAGTAAGAAGATTGGTTTTTGAACATCTTACAATTAATCCAAAACAGGACCTCATCCCCAGTTTGCTTTTAATCAGTATAATAGGGGATGTTGAAAGAATAGGAGATTATGCAAAACATCTGTGGGAATTAAGGGACTATATTAGTGAATTTAAGTGTGAAAAGAATCTGGATACTATTATGCATATAAAGGATGAAATTATCCCACTTTTTGGTATGACAAAAGATGCTTTTTATAAAAGTGATGAGGAAAAGGGTAAAAAAGTTATGGAAAAACATAGAGAAATTAAGAAAAATGTTGATAATTCTATGAAGAGTATTTTCCTCGATAAAGAGATTTTACCAGTTGAAGCAGCAATATTAAGCAATACACTTATTTATCTTAGAAGGATAAGTGCCCATCTTTCCAATATTGCATCAAGTGTTGCCAACCCCTTTGATAAGATCAGGGCTGATGATGAGTAAAAAATGTTTTGTTTTTTTATTTTAAATTCTTAAATTAATGCCCCATTAATTAACTATACGTTTTTTACATTTAACAGAGGGGAAAAATAATGAAAAGGTTAATTTCTTATTTTTCAGTTGTATTGCTGTTTTTATTTTCAGCAGAGACTTTTGCTCAGAAATATCCCTGGGCTCAAAAATCTATTCTTCCGATGAAAATAATCGATGCAATCGCAAATGAAGTTTCGGGAAAAACAGCCCATAACCATGCTATTGTGATGGCTGGTTTTAACCGCAACAGGTTTCAGGAAGAATATACAAATAATTATTTTGAAACAGATTATGTTTATAAGAAGGCGCTGGAGTATGGTTTTGACGAGGTAACAATAGAGAAATTTAAGAGCCCACGGAAACAATGGGATGGTGAAATGGCTGAACTCTGGGAAATCTCACCAAAACATAGAAAAATCGCTGATTATGATGATATGACCGCCCTGTTAGCATCTGGAAGTATTACAGGGGAATACGAGGGCGACCTTATCTATGTTGGTATGGGAACAATAGATGAATTTGAAGGGAAAGATGTGAGAGGAAAAATTCTGCTTACTTGCGGTTCAGGTTCAAGGGCATTAATGATTGGTCTGCAAAAGGGTGCTATTGGTGTAATTTCTTTCTCAAATATTCATCCAATGGACGATGTTGACCAGGTTGCGTGGCACGGAATTCGAGTACCTGAAGGAAAAAAAGCTTTCGGTTTCAATTTTTCATACAGAGCAGGTTTTGAGTTAATGAACAGATTATATCGGGGAGAGAATATCCGGCTGAAAGCAAAAGTTAAAACCAGATATTATCCCGGTAAGATGGAGGTTGTTGTTGCTACCATTAATGGAAGAGAAAAACCTGATGAAGAAGTAGTTTACACTGCTCACCTTTTTGAAGGCGTAACAAAACAGGGTGCTAATGATAATATTAGTGGTTGCTGTGTATTGCTGGAAATCGGTAGAACAATAAAAAAGTTGATAAACGATGGTATAATTAAACGACCAAGAAGAACATTGAGATTCCTATTTGTTCCTGAAATAAGTGGAACTATTGCATATCTTAATAGATACCCTGAAAAAATTAAAGGTATGCTGGTAAATATCAACCTTGATATGGTTGGTGAATATCTTATAAAAAACAAAGCAAGTATGAATCTTCAAACAACACCATATTCCAGACCAAGCTATTTAAATGATGTTCTGGAAAGCTTCTATGAATTTGTTGGAGAATCTAACAGGGAATCTTTGAATACAAGGTCTGCTTTCAGATTTTCATACCCGTTAATTGACCCCTATGGGTCTTTAGACCCTTTCTACTACAAAATAGAAACTTATTATGGTGCAAGTGACCATATCGTTTTTAACACCTGGGGTGTAAATGTGCCTGCAGTTATGATGATTGATTGGCCGGATCTTACTTACCATTCTTCTGTTGACAGGCCAGAGAATATGGACCCTACACAGTTAAAAAGAGTTTCTTTTATTGCAACAGCAGCAGGCCTTGCAATCGCAGATGCTGATGATTTTTACGTGTTGAATATGGCAGCTGATATCTCAGCAAGGGGTTATGGAAGAATTGCTTATCAATTTAGAAGAGCAGTAGAGTTGTTAACCGATGCAAAACCTGATGAACTTGCTGGAATTTACAAACATGGTGAAAATTTGATTAAAATTGGTGCGTTAAGAGAAAAAGAAACTCTGAATTCTTTAAAAGAATTGATATCTCCAGGCAGTAATGTGAATGATTACATTGATTCATATTGCAAAGATGTTGATTCGATTTTAGGTTCATTTCTTGAAAAATATAAGAAACATTATTCTCTGCTTGCAGATTTTAAAGGTGTTCCTGTTGTTTTTCCTGAATTGACTGTTGAAGAAAAGGAAGCTGATAAAATTATACCCAGACCAACTGAAAAAGTGAAAGGGTATTTTCAGTATTCCTGGATAAGAGATAAAGTAAGTTCAGAAGAAATTACAAAATTAACCCATATAAGAAGAAATGTTACCTGGGAATTGAGGAATCTTATTAATGGGGAAAGGAGTGTTTTACAGATAAAGAACATATTAAATGCCGAATACTCTTTACCCTATTATAAACCGATTAAATTGAAAGATGTAATGGATTATCTTAAATTGCTTGAAAAGGCTGAATTAATAACTATGTAAAAATATTTTTCTGAACAAATCTTAAATTTCCTGAGAGATGAGATTTAGTTCTGGCAAAGGCTGTATTGAAAGGTTATATCTGTTATTATTGTAGAGAGTAAAATCAAAGTAGTTTTTACCTTTTCTATCATTGCGAGCCTGTGAACCTGGGTGAAGTAATCTCTAAAATATTATGGAAATTTCTTCATTCCGTGTATTAGATGTTCATAGTTAATATATGTTTTGATAATAAAAAAAGCTCCGATAGAGGTGAAATGTAAAAAATACCATTGTATTCAATATCTTTTCAAGCAGGAAGGAATGTATGTAGTGCGGTTTTTTATGCTGTTCCTGTGGAATTCTTTTTAATATAATATTAAGCTGGAAGCTTTGAGTTACTATTTTTATTTTGATAAGATTATTACATCCCTGTAGAATTTAAAAAGAATAACTGATTCTGCTTTTAATGCACCAGAATAGAATTCTGGAACCGGAATATATGAATAGTTGTAAGTAATTGAAGTGAGTTTTTAAATGGATTAAATTTCATTATTTAGAATTAGTATCTTCATAGATTTTTAACATTATATTTATTAGTACCAGAATTTGATTCTGATAGTGATATTATAGTATTATATAAGC
>QNDJ01000324.1 GCA_003644825.1 Candidatus Zhuqueibacterota bacterium
AAGATATTGAGCTCTATAAAGACAGAATATTTATTAAAAACTTGTTCAAATATACCTGAGGCAAGGGAAATAATTACAAATAAAAGAAGGTCTGAACTGACCTATAATAATTCTAAGAATGGTGTTTTCATACAGTATGAAATTGTATACCCTATAGAATTTAATAAGAGAAGAGTTTACATTTCTTTTTTTCTATCAAATGCCAGTTTAAGGACTTCATCCATTTCTTTAACAAAATAAAATTTCATATTGTTTTTTATAGAATGTGGTATTTCTATGAGGTCATTTCTATTTTTTTCAGGTATAATAACGTTATATATTCCTGCTCTTTTGGCAGCCAGAACTTTTTCTTTAATTCCACCTACAGGTAAAACAAGACCTCTCAGAGTGATTTCTCCAGTCATTGCAATGTCATTTCTTGCCCTTTTATTTTTGAATAATGAGTAAAGAGACGTAAGTATGGTAACTCCTGCTGATGGTCCATCTTTGGGTATTCCACCAGATGGGACATGGATGTGAATATCACTTTTCCGAAAAATCTGTTCAGGTATTTTAAACTCTTTACTTTTAGACCTTAGATAACTTAAAGCAGCCTTTGCAGATTCCTGCATTACATCTCCGAGTCTACCAGTAAGAATCAAACCTCCTTTTCCAATCATTTTTGTTGATTCAACGAATATCAGGTCTCCACCAGCGGGTGTCCAGGCAAGCCCTGTAGCCACACCGGTTTTCATTGTTCTTTCTTTTACTTCTGAAAAGAATTTTTCAGGACCAAGATATTCTGGTACATCCTTTTTAAAAATTTTTTTATATTTTATTTTTCCCTCAACGATTTCTTTAGCAACACCTCTGCATACGGAAGCGATTTCTCTTTCCAGGTTTCTAACGCCGGCTTCCTTCGTATAGGAATTGATGATTGTTTTAATAGCACCATCAGAGAATTGGAGTTGTTTTTTTGTTAATCCATGTTCATTCAATTGTTTTGGAATAAGGAATTTCTTGGCGATATGCAATTTTTCTTCGGCTGTATATCCAGGCAGTTCCAGCATTTCCATTCTATCTTTTAATGCAGGCGGTATCGGGTCTGTCATATTGGCAGTAGTTATAAACATAACTTTTGAAAGGTCAAATGGAACATCAAGATAATGGTCAGAAAAAGAATAATTTTGCTCAGGGTCAAGAACTTCCAGAAGAGCTGAAGATGGATCGCCTCTAAAATCCGTTCCAACTTTGTCAATCTCATCCAGCATAAATACCGGGTTCATTGAACCAGCACGTTTTATTCCCTGAATAATCCTTCCTGGTAGTGCTCCGATATATGTTCTTCTGTGTCCTCTAATTTCTGCTTCATCCCGTATCCCGCCGAGGGACATTCTAAAAAATTTTCTTCCCAGAGCTCTTGCAATTGACATTCCAAGAGAGGTTTTTCCAACACCCGGTGGACCTACAAAACAAAGAATAGGACCCTTCATATCAGTTTTAAGTTTTCTTACAGAAAGATACTCGAGGATTCTTTTTTTTACCTTTTCCAGCCCATAATGGTCTTCGTCCAGGATTTTTTCTGCTTTTTTTACATCCATTATATCTTTAGTAATATTTCCCCAGGGCATATCAATTAACCAGTCAAGATATGTTCTTGAAACAGTGTATTCTGCAGCAGATGGGGGCATTCTCATGAGCCTGTTCAGTTCCTTATTAGCAACTTTCTTTACATCAGCAGGCATCTTTGACCTTCTGATTTTATTTTTAAGTTCTTTGATTTCAACTGTTCTTTCATCTTCTTCACCAAGTTCTCTTTGAATCGCCTTCATCTGTTCTCTAAGAAAAAACTCTCTCTGGTTTTTATCGATTTCACCCATAACCTGGGATTGAATTTTACTTCCGAGCTCCAGAACCTGAAGTTCCTTGTTCATCAACAGGGTTACTTTTTGAAGTCTTTTTTCCACATCTTCGATTTCAAGGATATTTACTTTCTCGGATAGCGGAACATTTAAGTTAGAAGCCACAAGGTCTGCAAGTCGCCCTGGCTCATCAGTATTTGCAACTATTAAACCCTGCTCTGAAGATAAATAGGGTGCCAATTCTACTGCCTGTTGAAAAAGACCTTTCAGGTTTATCATCATTGCTTCAATTGTAACATTCTTTTTAACTTTTTCTTCGATTATTTTTATCTTTGCTTTATAAAAAGGCTCCTTCTGGACATATTTTTCAATTTTAATTCTTGCAATGCCCTGAACAACAACATGCTGACTCCCATCAGGAAATTTTAGAACTTTCAGAATATTCACTGCTGAACCGTAGTTATAAAGGTCATTTTCCTGTGGGTCATCAATTGTTCCATCTTTTTGAGCAACAAGACCTATTATTTTATTGTCGGAATAAGCATATTCGACCAGTCTTATTGATTTTTCTCTTCCAATTGAAAGAGGAATTATCTGATGTGGAAATACAACTGTATTTCTTAATGGCATTACTGGTAAAAGCTCCGATAGTCTATTTTCCTTTTCTTTTTCCATTATATTACCCTACCCGGTATGTCAAAATTTCATAATATTTAAATTAAATTACCTTACTTATTAATACATATTACAAAATTCATACCAGAAAATGGTTGTTCATCAGGATATAAATATATAATAATTTGAAATGTTATTTTCTTATTTAGATGGATATTTTATTTAATTTTTTTACGGAATTTTTTAATTCCTTCATAAGGGTTAAAACCATATTTTATTTTAAAAAGTTCACAGGCATACTGTTTATCTTTAAACCCTACTCTTAAACATATTTCATGGACATCCATATTTGAAAACTGAATGAATTGAATCATTTTTTCCAGTTTAACATCGTTGATATAGTTTTTTATGTCCTGGTTATATAATTTAGCAAAATACAATACAAGCCTTCTTGGGCTCATATTAACTTTTTCAGAAATCGCCCTTATTGTGCTTATAGTATCATAATTTTCCCTGATGTATAGTTTTATAAACTCCATCTTTGCAGGAATAGAATCATCGTCTATTTCAATTTCGTTTTCCAGAACAATTAGTTCTTCGGATTTATCTCTACCTGTAATTTTATTACCTATGAGTGATTCAATTTTTTCAATCAGTATATCATTGCTGAAAGGTTTTTCAATAATTTCAATTGATTCCATATTGTATAAATCTTTATATTTTTCTGCCTGTATGAAATCAATGAAGAGAACTATATGAGTTTTATCAGATTTTATAGAATTGAATTTATTTAAACTGGAAATATTAAACCCCGGGATATCATCGTCGATTATGATAAGGTCTGGCTTTAAGTTGAGCATCCTTGCACTGTCTCCCAGGCTTGAGTAAGTTAATATTTTGAACTCCTTTTCAAGCAATAGAGAAATGGTCTCTCGAAGCCCCCAGTTTTCACAGACAATAAGAATTTTTCTTTTCTTTCTTTTTGGCATATTATTTTACCTTATTTAATCTATTAATAAAGTAGTTAATTAAATATA
>QNDJ01000325.1 GCA_003644825.1 Candidatus Zhuqueibacterota bacterium
ATATGTAATTGCCCATCCTCTTGCATTATTTATAAAAAATATATCTTTCAGAACTTCATTTATACCTGTTTTCTGTTCATTCCATAAAAATCCACCATCACCAGTGAAAAATACTGCTCCCTTTTCTCCTGCAAACCAGCCTGAATCTTTACTTACAAAAAAAATAGAATTTATATCTATTAATGGTTCATCAAAAATACTTTTTATCCAGGTGTTTCCACCATCTGTAGTGATGTAAATTGTAGAATTTTTTCCTGCAAACCATCCATAATTCTTATCTAAAAAGAAGATTTTTCTGATGTCTTCTTTACTCTGTATGTTCAATATATTCCATTTTTCACCACCATTTGTTGTTTTAAGAACTGTTCCACCTTCTCCCACTATAAAACCCGTATGGCTGTTAATAAAAGAAATATCATACAAATTTTTATCGACTCCTGAAATTTGAAATCTCCAGTTTATTCCTCCATCATTGGATTTCATAATAGTACCATTATCACCAGCAACCCAGCCCTCAGTTTTATCAACAAAATAAACTGCCCTTAACATATTTTCAGTAAGCTTTGTTGCTTTAAACCATTGCTGACCTCCATCAAAAGTATATAAAATAACCCCTTCTTTACCGCAAACCCAGCCAAGATTATCATCAATAAAAAATATATCTTTTAATTTAAAATCTTCAGTAAATACTCTACTGTTCCAGTTTTTACCACCATCCGTTGTTTTTATAATTAATCCGTCTATACCTGTAATCCAGCCAACAGAGTCAGAAGAAAAATACATACCTGTAAGTGCCTGTTTAAAATCATAATTTGTTAATTCCCATAGATTCCCGTTTACATCTGCCGTATTAAATAAAAGGCTTCTGCTCCAGGATGGACCATTTCCCCTTTCATCCCTGGAACCAACTTTAAAATAATATGTTCTTCCTGAAAATAAATTAGAGAGTTTAATATGGTGAGATAATTTCAATAAAGAATCAACAAAATAATTTTCATAGATTTTATTCAATCCATACATTATCTCAGAAGTTGCAGGTTCATCTGTTTGCCAGAATATATCTGCTGAGTTCATTTTTATATCTTTAACAGAAACTTCTCCAACAAATTCAGGCGGATGAACATCACCACCCCCCATTCCCTCAAATCCTGTTATTTTCACGGCATCAATTTCATTTTTACCGGGAACTTTAGATGGATTCAAAGAAATCAGAACACTTTCAACAAGATAGTTTGTCGCTGGAATACTGAGCTCAAAAACTCTCGCACTATCACCTGCTGGAACCAGGCCTCCTAAACCCAACAGATGAAGATATCCATCAATCCCTCTTGCAAAAACAGAATCTATTGCTCCTGGATTATAAGTTTCATAAATAGATACTTTATTTAAAAGAATGGCTTTATCAAAACCAAGCTCAATCCATTCTTTTTCACTGGATTCCGATGCTGGCGACCAGGCAGTAGAGAAATCTCCATAATTTGGATAAGTATCCGGTTTACCAAGAGCCTGAATGGCTGTCTCAGGATTAGAACTAACATCAATCACTTTACTTGCCCAGAGTTCCGTTTGAAAAAATTCCTTAATCGATTTAAAAGTACTAAAACCATCAAGTTTTCCATAGCCCCATTTTTCATTCCATACATTTCCAGTAAACTCATCTTTTCTTGCATTATCTCTCAATAAAGAAATAATTATATCGGGTTTTAAAGTTGGATCCTTCTCAAGCATTAAAGCAACCAGTCCAGAAACAACAGGTGCCGAAAAACTCGTTCCCTGCACCGTTATATGAACTTTATCAGGATCAATAAAATAGGCATCCGCATTTCTTGAATCGACAGAAAGAGAAGTTGTGATTTTTTCACCTGGTGCCGTTATTTCAGGTTTTTTTCTACCGTCTCTTGTAGGACCAGGTGAGCTGAACAATGATATATCGCCCACATTTGCACCAATATCCATCCTTTTATTTCCATCTTTATCATACCACCAGTTTTTTGAAACATAAGCACCAACTGTTATACAATCATAAGCATTTGAAGGATGTGCTAATAACTTATATTGAGTGATATTCCCTTCAGTAAAATATGCATCCATTGTAGATTCCATCCACCCATCAAAATGACCGGAATTTCCTGAAATTAAGAATTTCCATTCTCCTGAAGCAGGGGGTTTATCACTACTTTCATCTCTAATATAAAAATAAACTTCTTTCAAATTATTTCTCGGATCGTAACCTCCTGCTGCTACATTATATATTATAGAACCTTCAATCGTGGACACTCTGTTTGCTTCCCCTTCATATACAGGCCCGATATTATTACCCGATGGTGTTATAAGTTTCGCTTTCAGTTTTGAATTGCCGTCATACCACAGATCAATCATCACATTATCATTTTCTTCACCTGAGTTAGGAGTATATGAAGGAACATAAAATTTGAAAATATATTCATTCTCTGCCGGAGAAAAATTACCTTCAATATGGATATTTGAATTTCCATCATTACCAGCTGCCACAACAAATATTTTTCCTCTTCCAGCTTCGTTTGCTATTTCCCTTTCCAGAATTGAAGTTCCATCATGGGGACCAATCTGATTACCAAGGCTTAAATTTATAACACAGGGTTTTCCCAGTATACCCGCTTTTTTTATTATGTATCTAATTCCATCAATAACATTATCATCAGGAAACCTATCTTCACCGGCTTTTACAACGATTAAATCAGCTTCAGGAGCAACACCAACATACCGTTCACTATCATATCCTCCACCCATCGCTGAACCATCACCAGCAGCAACTCCTGCTACATTTGTCCCATGACCATTTGTATCTTTTTCCCTGACATATCCCACAGGTGTTCCATCAAGCTCATCATTAATATCATACTCAGTATATTCTGCTCCCTTTGTAAACCCTTCAGGTGGATTACCCATTTTAGATGTCTGGTCCCATAAATATTTAATTCTTGTTGTTCCATCATTTTTCCTGAAATCATCATGTTGCCAATCAATACCAGAATCTATTATACCTATTATTACATTTTTCCCTTTATAAGGAACCTCAAGATTATGTATCAAATCTATTCTTGTTTCTGAAAGGACTACATTCAAAGACGGGTAAAGGGTTTTTACACCCTCAATGTATATAGTTTTCTTATTTTTTGCCAAATCTCTCAATTTATCCAGAGGAATTTTTACAACCCCAATATTATTCTTAAAAGAACTCACAATTATACCAGATTTTTCCAGAGATTTTCTACTACCACTAAAAAGTATTTTTGCTCTCAGAAGTACTCTTTTTTCTGGTGACTCTTCTTTATATTTATACAGTCTTTTATATGCCCTGTAATTATGCAAAAGTGGTAATATAGACGGGTCAATTTTTGAAAGATAGCTTTCAGATTGCTTTAAAAATGTAAGCCCTGTAAAACAGAATAAGGTTAATGCTAACAGTAGAAATAAAAATCGTTTACAGGATTGGTTCATCAGG
>QNDJ01000326.1 GCA_003644825.1 Candidatus Zhuqueibacterota bacterium
AAGGTTCTGAAAAGAAATGAACCAAAAATCTTTCTCTTTTATAAATACCCTATATCCTTTAGACATAGACTCAAAACAACAAACCTGGCTGAAGGTTTCTTCAGACATCTAAGAACGTTCTTAAGAAGATTCCCAGGATGGATAAATGAAAACCATATAAACCTATTGCTCGGTATATATCTATTAGGTATAAACGTATTTAAACATAACTTGAATAATATCTATTCCAGTGAGATGCCTGAATCAATACTTAATATAAATTTCAACAGAATATATTGACATTGTCAATTTTCAACAAGCACTTTTATAACTTGATTTTAGAAAAATTTAGTGCTATATTATTATTTTAAATTATGAATAAAGGATCTAATCGAATGAAATTTCTGACAGAAAATGTATGGTTATTGAAAGAAGTCGAAAAATGCAATTTAATACTTATAGAAGAATTGAAAAAAGAAAGGTTAAAAGAAGTAAAGAATATTCTTGACCATTATTATTTTAAAGGGAAAAAATTAAGGCCTGCTATTACCTGTTTATGCTCAAGATTGGATGGAAAAAGCTCAAATAATATACCCTTTTTAGCAGCTTCAGTGGAATTAATCCATATTGCTTCCCTTTTTCATGATGATGTTGTTGATGATACTGTAATTCGCAGAAATGAAAAAAGCTCAAAATCGAGATATGGTAATATAATATCTATATATTCAGGTGATTATGCTTTATGTCAGGGGCTTAAAATTGTTGAAAGGTTCGGTAATCAAAAAATCAAAGAAGAATATGTTAATACCATACACAATATGGTCAGGGGTGAGTTATTGGCAGCAATTAACAGATTTAATTATGATATAACAAAAGAGTTGTATATAAAAATAATTTCTTATAAAACAGCTTCACTTTTCCAGTTAAGCAGTTTAATAGGATTCCATTCAGACCTTGAGGAAGATGTAAGAATTGAAAATATAAAAAAATTTGGCTGGTTTCTGGGTATTGCATACCAAATTATGGATGACCTTGAGGATATGATAGGCTTTGAAGAGAACGATTCTGACCTGAATCAGGGTTATTTTGCGCTTCCATTCATCCTGTTTTTGAATAATAATTCGGGTGACTTTATCATCAAAAACAAACTAACCGAAAAACAGAAAAAAGAGATAATCACTACTCTTGAGAAAAAAAAATTGTTCGGTAAAGTAATAGAAGAAATAAATCATTATCTTGAAAAAAGTATGGGTTACCTTAAGATTTTTGAAAATCCAAAAGTAATGGAAGTTTTCAGTTCCATTTCCAGTGAAATCCTGAAAAAAAGTAAAAATACTGTAAAAAATTATCTGTCTTACCTGGGTAAAGATATATGAATAAAATAAAATTATGGTTAAGACTTTCAAGAGCCCATTACACTCCTGTAATTATACTTCCGGTTATACTTGGTGGATTGCTGGCTTTATATCACAGGAATACTTTTAATATATGGTTTTTCCTAATTGCCCTTATCGGCTCATTTTTTGCTCATTTAGGTGCTAATACTGTAAATGATTATTATGACTATAGAAGTGGAGTTGATGACCTTGCAGAATCCAGAAAATCGCCGGATTTTGGCGGTTCAGGTGTTCTAACTGAAAAATTGATGAAACCTGAAATAGCCCTTGCAGGTGCCATTGTTATGTTTGCAGTGGCATTTCTTGCAGGTATAATTCTTACTTTTTTAAAAGGATATTTTATAATTATTCTTGCTCTTATCGGGTTTTTTCTGGGTTTTTTTTACGTTGCGCCTCCAGTAAAATTCGGGTATATCGGGCATGGTCTTGGAGAATTAGCTATTTTTTTTGCCTTTGGTCCAATACCCGTAATTGGCTCTTATTTTGTTCAGACAGGAGAATTATCAATAATTCCTCTTCTTGGAAGCATACCTCCAGGTATATATACTGTTTCAATTTTGTTCAATCATCATTTTACCCATTTCAGGGGGGATAAAAAAGGCGGTAAAATGAGTCCAGTGGTTATTCTTGGTGAATCAAAAGCCAGAATAATTTCCTGGGGTCTGTTCATTTTAAGTTATTTATCAATAATTATAAACATCTTATTAAAAATATACCCCGTCTGGGCACTAGTTTCTTTTTTAAGCATACCATCCCTTTTAAAGACTTTCCTGTCCCTTAAAAAGACAAACGAGTTAAAAAAATATATGCAACTAACTGGAGATGTTGCAAAAGGAAATTTCCTGACCGGCTTCATTCTGAACCTTTCTATTTTGCTTGTTGCATTGACCTGAAAAAAGAAAAAAGTTTTCCTCAACTTTGTATTCAATGTACTGGACTATTATTAATCAAAGAATTGGCAAACGTAATTAAAAATTTATTCAGGCTGATAATTTCAATTCATCCAGTTTTTTCCTGACAGCTTTTTGAAGATTCTTAATTTTTCTTTTCTGGACAGAATATAACTTCCTTGTGTTTTTCAATTCATCGGATAAAGCCTCAAGTTTTTTTTCACATAATTTTATTTTTTCTTCCAGTGTTTTTAAACTTTCAGTTTTATTATCCCTTTTTGAAGTTTTTAAAGATATAGCAGTATACTCCTTCTTATATTCATAATTTTTATTATCGAGATTCTCAATTTTTAATCTTAACTCGCTTAACTGGTTTTTTTCTTTTTTTTGAATTTTCTCAAGCATTTTATCGTATCCTGCAATCATATTTTGATATTTCTTTTTCAGATATTCGGGATTTATTATATCTACTACTGATTCCGAAAGCTTTTCAAGAAAAACAGGTTTAACTAAAAATCTATCTATTCCAAGCTCAATACTGTGAGAGATAGTTTCTCTGTCTCTTTTTACTCCGGTAACTATAATAATGGGAGTGCCTGTATGTTTTTCCTGGTTTTGCATCCATTCTATAAGAGAAAATCCGTCCTTCTCAGGCATAGCTAAGTCTGTTATCAACAGGTCGATTTCGTTCATTTTGAGAAACTTGATTGCCTCTTCAACTGAACTTGATGTATAAATCCTGGAAGTGAATTCTCTTAAATATTCCTCTAAAATATCTCTAATATCTTCTTCATCATCTACAACAAGAACACGAAAATCTTTAAGTATTTTTTTGTTTTTTCTTTTGTCCGTTTTTTCAATATTTTTTCTCTTCTTTTTTATTAATTTTTTAATTATTAATACTAATTCTGACATACTATATGGTTTAACAAGATATACATCAACGTTTAGTTCTTTTCTTTTAAGGACGGTTTCTCTGGATTTTACACCGGTTAAAATTATCACCGGCAGGTTTTTGTACTTTAGCAGCTTTCTTGCTTCCTCGATGAGTTGTATACCATTTTTGCCCGGCATTTTTATATCTGTCAATAGTAAATCTATTTTTTCATTTTTGAGGATATCAATAGCTACATAAGCATCTATAGCTGTGAAAACATTGTAACCTTCTTCTTTCAATACATCTTCAAGTATATCAAGAATTTCAATTTTATCAT
>QNDJ01000327.1 GCA_003644825.1 Candidatus Zhuqueibacterota bacterium
ACTTTATATTGAAAAATTAACTCTTTTAAACAAAAAAGAGTCGGGTTGACTTTTTATCAACCCGACTCTTTTTGCTATGCTAAACTATCTAAACTTATCTTCCTACATTTACAAGGGTATCGAGCATGTCAGCAGATGTAGTTATTATTCTTGCATTTGCCTCAAACCCACGCTGGGCTATAATCATGTTTGTAAGTTCCACAGATAAATCAACATTTGATGCTTCCAATGCGCCACCCACTGTTGTACCTGCGCCAGCAGTTCCTGCTTCTGTCATTCTTGCAATCCCCGAGTTAGAAGTCATTGCATACATTGAATTTCCTACTTTTTCAAGACCCTGGGCATTGGCAAACTGAGCAATTGCTATTTTTGCAATTGTTAAGGACCTTTCATTTGTAAACTGGCCAACTATACCACCTGTGGAATCAACTGAAAGCCCGATTAATTCTCCTGCTCCATAACCATCCTGTTCTTTTGCATAAGCAGTTGAATTTGGCACATAGGTTTGAACACCACCGATTATCTGATACTCACCTGTTACATCTCCTGTTAATCCATCTCTCAAACCAATACCGGCAGGGTCAACAGGTGTATTGCCTGCAGGGTCATTAACATGGAGAACAGTATCTGCCTGTGCGCTTGTATCCCACGCGTTTGGTGTTCCAAAATCTAAAAGCACATTCCATGGTGATATTGCACCATCCGGGTCAATACCCTGGGCAGCATTATTCTCTGTAAAATAAAGCTGTGGTCCATAATGAGTCACACCCTCTATTGTCACACTGTAATCCTGCACGAGTCCTGTTGCATTACCTCCTAAATCCCATGGGCCACCATTTGATGCTAAAGAACCATCCTGATTAAACCATATTGGAGAATATACTTCAGCATCACTTGGATTTGCATTTCCCGGATCAACCATATCAATATTTGTTCCGCCAATACAATTAAAATAATCAGGCTCACCTGTATATATATTGCTTCCCGGAACATAGGTTGTGTCAAATGCATACCAATCCCATACAGGTCTGTATGAGGCACCTGAGCCCGTCGGGTCTGTGCCATGCTGGAAAAACCATATTGTTAAAGACCTCTCATTTCCAAGAGAATCATAAATGGTCATTGTAGCAGTATGGTCTGGAGTAACCAAAGGACTGTTAGGATCATTGGGATCTGTATGGAAATAATAATTTGTACCTGCTCCACCAATACCTGTTCCTGGTAAAGCTCCTGCCTGAACCTCGGTCAAGGTTGGAGCAGCGTTTCCGCCTGCAACAGGTGCCTCGTTCGGTGAATAATTTGATGGCAACGGTGTCTGTGTCCCTGCTGCAATAGCAACTGGTGCGCAAAAACTATTCATAGGTGTCATTGAATCAAGATTTCCTACAAACTTAACATACCTTGTTGCCTGAGCAGCCATGGTTAAATCTTTTGGAATTGTAACATTTCCTATCTTTGATACATCTGATGTATCAAGATTATATGTTGCTTCTCTTATTTGCAATGGCGGATTGTCTGTTGCAACCTGCCATAATGTTCTTTCAAGGCCACCCATCCATCCCTGTAAAATATAACCATCTGATGTAACTATATTACCCTGGTTATCCTGATAAAAATTACCTGCTCTTGTATAGTAAGTGGTTGCTCCTGCTTTTACTGCAAAAAATCCTTCTCCCTGAATGGCAATATCCAGCGGATTTCCCGTTGTTTGAATTGCACCCTGTGTCATTATCGTATCAATGCTGCCCAATACAGAACCAAGTCCCATCTGTTGCGGATTTTTACCACCAATATTTGCTGCAACATTTGCACCAGATGCAGCACCCATCATCTGAGTAATCTGCTCTTTAAACGTAACCCTCTGCATTTTATACCCAACTGTGTTTACATTTGAAATGTTGTTACCAATCGTGTTCATCCATGTAGTATGGTTTCTCAAACCAGAAATCGAAGAAAAAAGTGAGCCCATCATTTTTAAATCACCTCCGAATAAATTTTCATGAACTGTATATTAGATACAGTTCCGGAGGCCCCCTCTTTATTTCTAAAGAGGTCCAGCCTCACATTTTCAAGCAAAAACCGCACTGTCAATATTTGTAAAAACATTTTCTTTCATCCCTTCATTGTCAAGGGCTGTAATCACAACATTGTTTTTAACACTTACAATTAAAGAAAAATTTTCAAAGATCATCAGTGTCTCTTTTGCACCTTTTTCTCTTGCTTTTGCCACTGCTTCCTGCAATCTTCTAAAATGGTCCTGCGTGAGTTGAATGTTCCTTGACTGCAATCTTTTTTCGGCATGAGAAGAAAATTTTATTTCTTCTCTTACCTCGGCTACCTTTTCTCTCAAAACCTCATCAAAGCTCGGTAAAGATGGTGCTTTTCTTTGCTTCTCAATATTTTGTTTTATCTTCTGCGCCTGTTCAATCTGTGATAACTTTTGAAACTGTCCGTTTATATTATTTACCATAAAAAGTCACCACCTTTATGCTTTAATTTCTCTAACCGAACTCAATTCATATTCAACCCCATTTATAACTATCTTTGGCTGTCCATCAACAAACCTTACAATATCAACTGTTCCTTCTATATTCACAGGATTTCCTTCTGCATCCTGCACTTCAACTACAACTGTCTTTCCTATTAACGATGCCGCCTGAGTTGTATTCTGCATCATAATAAGGGCAATCAAGTTTGTGTTTAACCCATCAATCGAACTTGACTGGTTCAATATTGCCGTGTTTAAATTTTGCATCTGCTCAAGCGAAGAAAACTGCGCCAGATCAGCAATAAAAGACTCATCAGTCATTGGTTTTAAAGGGTCCTGATACCTTAACTTTGTAATTAAAAGCTGCAAAAAATCAGTCTTCCCCAATGCTGCATCAGGATTATCAACAAACGACGTAAATAAATTACTATTACTCTGCCCGCTTGAAGCACCACCTACCGGATTAACCATCTTTCCTCACCTCCTTTCTTTTTAAACTAAATAATTAAGGTAGCCGTTTTCTCTGAAATATACATCGTCCATATCAATAATTTCTTCAATGTTTTCTTTTACTATACCTTCATCAGAAAAATTAAATTCGTTATTAAAATTATTGAATCCATTCCCATTTAAACTATCTCCAAGCAATGAAATGCTGAACTCTTTTACACTAAAACCTATATTTTGCAAAGTATTTTTAAGATCTGCTATATTTGCTTTAAGAATTTCTTTCACATCATTATTTGCAACCCGTCTCTTACCTCTTTTCTAATTATTATTTTTATGTTCGAGTTTTATAATTACAAGACCTAAATTTTCCGGTTTTAAAAACATTTTTATCTCTGTCTTTTGTTTAACCTGAATACCATCTGCAATATTTTCCACTATTTGTCTTATAATTATATCTCTTTTTATTTTTCCCGCTGCATTAACAACCTCTCTAAAAATTTGAGCAGGAGTTGTAACCTGAATATCTTTGTTTATCTTTATG
>QNDJ01000328.1 GCA_003644825.1 Candidatus Zhuqueibacterota bacterium
AAAAGATGTATTTCTATATATAACCAGATGGTTTTTACCATAGAAAATAGCCGAAAATTTGAAGCGGCGACCCTGCGCAGATTACTTAGAATTATAGGAATAGACCCTTACTATACTTTTGTTACAAAAGGAAAAAAGGAGATAAATAAGTATCGAGTACCTGTTGCAAGAATTCTTCAGGAAAGAAAAGAAGAAGCAAGATTAATGGGGGGAATGGCAAGAACTGATGTCGCTGTATATAATATCCCTAAATTAGGAAAAAATTATATTGCAAACTGGCAGCATCACGATGTTATTATGATCAGCTCAAAAGGAGAAAGGTATTATGAGTTCCATCCCTGGGAAAAATATATCACTCCTGTAGATACATTTATTGATAAAGATATTCCAATATATGAATTCCTTATGGATTTAAAAGAAAGAGGTGAAAATATCAACGATTATAAAACTATATGGTATTACTATTAATTTTTATGGAACTTTTATGTGTATTCTATTGTTATTATATGGAATGATATGAAAGGTTTATTATGAAAAATCAGGATGAAAAAATGTCCGAGAAAATCCCAAATCCGTCTGAGATTCAAAAAGAAATCAGTGATTTCGTTCAAAAGAAGTATGGTGGAAGAGTAATATTACAACAACCTGATATTGATAGAGAAGATGAAGGACCAAAATCCTATGAAAGACCTTCATCTGTAAATTTTGACCTGAAACCAGAAGAACTCGAAAGTTTTTTAAAAGAGTATGTGGTAGGTCAGGATAAAGCAATCGAAATCATTGCAACCAAGATATGTACCCATTTTAACAGAATGAAACTGGAAAGCACCATTGAAGAAGAAAAGAAAATTGTTGGTAATATAAAAAGCAATATATTAATGATAGGGCCCACAGGTGTTGGTAAAACATATATGATTAAACTCATTGCAAAAAAAATTGGAGTTCCTTTTGTGAAGGGAGATGCAACAAAATTCAGTGAAACCGGTTATGTTGGTGGTGATGTTGAAGAGCTCGTCAGAGACCTTGTTCGAATAGCAGATGGTGATATCAAACTGGCAGAATATGGAATAATATATCTTGATGAGATTGATAAAATTGCTTCTTCTGGTATCCATTATGGACCGGATGTATCAAGAACAGGTGTCCAGAGGAATTTACTTAAGCTTATGGAAGAAGCAGAAGTTGACCTGAAAGCACCCCATGACCTTGCTTCACAGATGGAAGCCGCTATGCAGGTACAGAGAACAGGTAAAGTTGAAAGAAAAAAAATTAATACTAAAAATATCCTCTTTGTAGTAAGTGGTGCTTTTTCAGAGCTTGAAGATATTATTAAAAAAAGAATGAACAAACAAAAAATAGGATTCGGAGCAGAAATCCTGTCTGAAACGGAAGACAACAAATATCACATTCTGAAAAATGTCAAAACAGAAGACCTCGTAAAATTTGGATTTGAATCTGAATTTGTTGGAAGATTACCTGTCATTGCAGTTTTTAATGACCTTGATGTAGAAGGTCTTTACGAAATCCTTAAAAACCCTAACAGTTCTGTTATTCAGGGGAAAAAACTGGATTTTAAATCCTATGGAATTGACATAGAATTTGAAGATGATGCTCTACGATTGATAGCTGAAATGGCTCACAGAGAAAAAACAGGTGCAAGAGGGCTTGTATCTGTATGTGAAAAAATTTTAATGAAATTTGAAAAAAAGTTACCTTCTACCAGAATTAAAAAGTTAGTAGTTACAAAAAGTCTTATCGAAAACCCGGAAAAAGAACTGGAAAAACTCCTTATCAAGGATTCAATGAAAAGGTTCCAGGAAGAATTTTTAAAAAATTCGGGTATAGTTATTGAATTCTCTGATACTGCTGTAAGGAAAATTGTTAATATGTCAAAAAATGATAAAAAAGATTTTTATACTATTTGTAAGGAATTATTCAAAAATTATGAATATGGATTAAAACTTATAGGAAAAAGTTCATTTAAAGTTACGCCAGAAATAATTAAAGACCCTGAAGTTCACCTTAATAACCTCATAAAAGAAACATACAGAGTCCACCCGGAACTAAAAAATAATCTGCTGAAAGAATAATTGCATTAGAAATATCAATATTTTCATTTTACATTGAAAACTTTAGTTGGAACGAGGAATTCAGATTCAAGAATAGCATCTTCACCGGCTTTTTTACCTTTAACAGGTATCAGGCGTGCTGAAAGAGGTTTATCAAGTTTTAATGAGATACTTGCAACATCAAGCAGGATTTTCTCAAGTTTTTCAACGGAGATATCTCCTGGAAGGGGTATAACATCCAGACCCGTGCCACAAACAGCAGAATAACTCAATAGCTCATCAATACCATATCGTCCTTCTTTCGCCCGTTCTGCCAGTATTTCATCTTCCATCACGGGAAGCATAAGTCCGGAATATCCTGCTTTTTTAACATCTATATTGTGAATAACATCTGTTATAATTGAACACGCAGTAATCGTTCCCGGGGAACCAAAAGGAGCCTTAATAAGGTTTTCTATTGCTTTTCCTATACTGATATTTTTCATTGGTGCAGGAGAAGTATCTACACCCTCATAAATCCAGCCCGTTATATTCTGTATTTCCAATCCGGCTTTCTCTATAAGTTTATACTCTTTTTCAAACTTCTTAAATAGAATTTTTTTTGCATTAGAAATACTTGATACTTCACTGAAAACTTTCATTACAAGTTTGGCAGATTCTGTTCCGATACTAAAACTGTTATAACTTCTATTGTGATAAGCACCAGGGAAAAATGGTGTTTCAGATGGAATATTTGCAGTAGCTGCAAAACTAAAATTAGCCATTGTATTAACTTCTGATAACTTTTTAATTACTTCTGCGGCTGATTTTATGGCATTATAATGAACACCATATTTTTTACTGGCAATTACTATACTTGAACTGGCAGAAGTATTTGTCAGAATAGTGCATATTTTTTCTACAATCTCCCGATTATATGTGTTGTTGATAATACCAGGACCAATAGAAAGAGCAATTTTATGTTCACTGGTAAAATCATTTATCTTTTTTATCAGGTCAAGGGTCTGTTCTATTGTAAACCCATCGGTGTAAAATGGGAAAGGATTGGTGGATATCCTTACACCTTCAAGAGTAAATCCTTCTTTTTCAAGAATATCTCTTCCTTTTTTCAGGAAAACCGCAGTTTCGTTAAGAACCTTACTATAATTTTCTTTGTTAATGTTTATACCCGCAGTTATAGACCTTAGATTGAATGCTTGCTGGGAGAAAGCATTGTTTGATATAAAAAATAAAATTATAATAAAAAGCTTAACTTTCATTTTAAATCTCTTCCTGTAAATTTATATATATTAATTGTATACTAATTTAATGATTCTTTTATAACTATGCAATAGAACATTTTAATTACAATTGAATGGTTAACAGAAGAGGGTGTTAATAACCATAAAAATACTTTTTTCTGA
>QNDJ01000329.1 GCA_003644825.1 Candidatus Zhuqueibacterota bacterium
AGTTAATGGAAAGAGTATTATGGGGCTGATGATGATAGCAGCTGAGAAAGACAGTATTCTTACTTTAAAAATTTTTGGAGAAGACGAAGAAGAAGCAATGAATGAACTTGTAAATCTGATTAATAATAAATTTGAAGAATAAAAAAGAATGAAATTAAAAAAACTAAAAGGTAAACCAGCTTCACCAGGAATTACTTCCGGAAAAATCGTTATCCTTGATGAAGACCATCTAAATATTGAAGATAAAAATATCCATCCAGAAAATATTGATGGCGAAATAGAAAAACTCTTAAGAGCAATTGAAATAACACGTAAAGAACTCATTCAAATAAGAAACAACGTAAATAAGACTATTGGTATAGAAAAAGGAGCAATATTTGATACTCACATAATGTTTTTACAGGACAAGATTCTACTCAATAGAATCATTGATAAAATAAAAAATACAAGAAAGTCTGCTGATTTTGTTTTTTACAATGAGATGAAAAGAATTCAAAACATCCTGGAAAATAGTAAAGAAGAATACATAAAAGATAGAGCCCTTGACATAAAAGATGTTAAAAGAAGAGTAATAAGAAACATTCAGGGGATATCTCCAAGAAAATTTTTATTCTCCAATGAAAATGTTATTCTTGTCTGTTATGAATTAACTCCATCTGAAGCAATTTCTCTGAACAAAAAGAATATCTTAGGATTTGTTACAGAACTGGGCGGACAAACTTCTCATGTTGCTATCCTTGCCCGTTCCCTTGAATTGCCCTGTGTTGTAGGTATTCCGGACTTAATGAAAAAAATAAAACCCGATGACACTTTAATAATCGATGGAAACCGGGGTGAAATAATTATTAATCCTTCTTCTTATGTAAATGAAAAATATAAAAAATATAAAACTGATTTTGAGAAACATAAAATCGAACTGGAAAAAATCACCAATCTTCCCTGTGTTACCCTTGATAATAAAAAAATTGAACTCAGTGCCAATATTGAAATACCGGAAGAAGTGCAATCAGCTATATCACAGGGGGCTTATGGAATTGGATTGTTCAGAACAGAATATATATATTTGACTAAAACAGACCTTCCTTCCGAAGAAACTCAGTTCAAAGAATACAAAACTATTGTTGAAAAAGTCGCACCAAATCCTGTAATCATCAGAACCCTCGATATAGGCGGAGATAAATTCACCAGGTCTCTATTTCATCCAAAAGAAGAAAACCCATTTCTCGGCTGGAGGTCAATCAGAATTTGTCTTGACAATCCTGAAATTTTTAAAACCCAGTTACGAGCTATTCTGAGAGCAAGCTCCTTCGGAAAAGTTAAAATAATGTTTCCTATGATTTCCAGCTTTGAAGAATTGAAAAAAGCTAAATGGATTCTAAAACAGACTGCAACAAAACTCGAAAAAGAGAAAATACCTTTTGATTCCAACATCGAAATTGGCGTTATGATTGAGGTGCCTTCTGCAGTAATTATCGCAGAACATCTTGCTGCTGAAGTAGATTTCTTCAGTATAGGAACAAATGATCTTGTTCAATATACACTTGCTGCTGATAGAGGAAATTATCGTGTATCCCATCTATACAAATTCTTACAACCTGCGATAATAAGAATGATTAAATCTATAATTGAAACAGGACATAAAAAGAATATATGGGTTGGTATGTGCGGAGAAATGGCTGGTGACCCAATTTCAACCCTGCTTTTGTTAGGACTGGATATTGACGAGTTAAGTGTTAGCCCTGTCGCCTTAACAAAAATTAAAAAAATACTTCTTAATTCAAGATTCTCTGAAGCAAAACTTATTGCAGAAAAATGTCTTAAACTAAAAACTGCAAGGCAAATAGAAAATTATCTAAAGAAAGAAATGCTAAAAAGATTTCCAGACCTTATCACAAATTATATTTAAAAAAAAATGAAAAATACCATCTTTAAATTCGATAAAAGCAATATGCTTGAAACCTTAACCAATTTTTACACACAGGTTCAGGAAGCTGTGAAAATTGGTAACAAACTGAATCTCCTGCCCATTATGAAAAATATTAATAATATTATTCTATGCGGAATGGGAGGCTCTGCAATTGGAGGCGATATTCTTAAAAGCTATCTCCAAAATGAATTAAAAGTTCCATTTCTGATTAATAGAAATTACAATATACCTGAATTTATAGATAAGAATTCTTTAGTATTCATTTCCAGTTATTCTGGAAATACAGAAGAAACAATCAATGCACTACATCTTGCAAAAAAAAGAACCAACAAAATAGTCTGTATAACTTCAGGAGGAACCTTAAAAAAGTTAGCCCTTGATAATAATTTTTTCCTTATTATTATACCTTCTGGTTATCAACCAAGGTCTGCATTAGGTTTTTCATTTTTTCCACTTTTAATCTTTCTTTCAAAACTAAAAATTGTAAAAAACAAAATAGACAGTATTCAGGAAACAATAGAACTTCTTAAAAAATTATCTGAAAAATATACCTTAAAAAATAAAATCGAAAATAATAAACCATTCTCTATAGCTCAAAAACTTTCAGGTAAAATACCAGTAATTTATTCAGGTTCGGATGTTTTTACACCAGTAGCTTTGAGATGGAAATGTCAGTTTTGTGAAAATAGCAAAGTGCTGGCTTATCATAATTCTTTTCCTGAACTTGACCATAATGAAATAACAGGATGGGAGTCCAGCAATCCTCTACTGAAAAAAATATCCGTAATTATCCTCAAAGATAAAGACGACACACCGGAAATTACTGAAAGAATCAAATTTACAAAAGAAATTATAAGCCCACATTGTGCTGAAATACTCGAATTCCACAGTGAAGGTGAATCCTTACTTGCGAGAATATTCTCTCTTATTTATCTTGGTGATTTTATAAGCTACTATCTGGCTTTATTAAATCATAAAGATCCTACAACAATTGAAAATATCGAAATTTTAAAGAAAAAACTAAAAAATTTTAAAGATAATAGATAAAAAATCATGACTATAAAAATCGAGAAAATTTTTTAAACAGAACCTATCCCCTACCTTGAAACTTCCTATTAAATAATATTTTTTATCACACAAGTAGCTCAAATCTACAAACATTCAACCCCTAACGGTGTTTTAATAAAACAACAAATTACTCGAATTTCTCTAATTATTCTCGGGGTTCTTCCTGATTGTATGATTACATTTTATAAATCAAGCCTGCTTGTTCTTTCTATTTTTAAATACTTCCTGTTATCGAGAAGATTACTCCAATCATTCAGTCAAGCAACAACAGGTAATATGTTTCTTAGGAAAGAGCCCCGTCAGGAGCGATATGTAACAGTTCAGGCAGGGATGACTGAGCTACGGTTCTGGTTATATTATATTTATAATTCGTTAATAGTTTCCACATAAAAAAGAGATTGCTTCGTCCATACGGACTCGCAATGACAATTCAAGTTTTAAACAAGAGCTCCGTTGGGAGCGGTATGTTTTTAG
>QNDJ01000330.1 GCA_003644825.1 Candidatus Zhuqueibacterota bacterium
AAAAAAAATAATTTTTTGTATTAATATTTAAACTTACAATTAAAAATGAAAAAAGTATCAGAGGAGTGGTATAAAAAATCTGTAATTACAGCATCAACAAATACTTGAAAAGATAATGAGTATAATAGTATTTTTACATCTTATTCCTGATGGGGCTCAATTATTCTATTTTCATATTTATGTTACAAACATTTCACCTATAACGGGCTCTAAATAAACAACTAATTCTGTGAATTATACTCTTATTTTCAGTGTTTTCTATGTGAGCTTTTTAACCTTATGGTTGTGTATTTTTAGGGTCCTTTGTAGTTATCTCAAGCCGAAAGCTTGAGTTACTATAATCTACCTCAAGCTAGAAGCTTGAGTTACTATAATCACTGATTTTCCAGAAGTAAATTCAACAATCTATCTCAAATAAATCAATTTCCTCACTTTAAAGAAATTACCTGCCTTCATCTTAACTATATAAATACCACTTGCTACCACACTGCCAGAATCATTCCTGCCATCCCACTTCACATTATAATACCCAGCATTCATCTCCTTATCTACAAGTATCCTTACCCTCTGTCCAAGAATATTATACACTGAAATCTCAACCCTGTTACCTTCAGGAAGCTGATACCTTATTACCGTCTCAGAATTAAACGGATTAGGATAATTCTGATTAAGCTCATACCTGTCAGGTACTGAAACACCTGACCCATCTGATACCTTTATCTCAACCTCATTTACAATAACTTTATCCAGAGATATATTCACATCATTTGATACCTTCCTGAACTTTATTTTAACAACTTCAACATTACCACTCACAGACTTATACCCAGCAAGAGCAACCTTAAGAACCTTATCTTTTACATTAGACTCCATAAGAAAATCTTCTGTATCATTTGGCCTTTCACAACCAATCAACTCAAGACCTGAAAACCTTAAAGATATCTCAGAAGAATAAATATCCTTAACATCTTTAATATAAACAGAATACTCTACAAGCTCATTATCCTCAAACCCTTTGTTTAATAAAGCAATAAAATTTTTATAAGCCTCTTTAGGTGCAAACATAAAACCAGCCTGAAACTCAGTTATATAACCTGCAACATACTGAAGTATCAATGCAGCATCAAAAGCACTCACTGTTCCATTAGCACTTACATCAGCCGCTGTTAATGCTGTATCACTGAGTGTTATCTTATCAACACGATACTGTAAAATGAGCGAAGCATCAAAAGAACTTATACTTCCATCAGCTGAAACATCACCATAAAGCGGCCCTGCGATAATGATACTCCCATAATCAAACACAACACCGGGTATATTTTCGTTAAATGCAAAATCTTCAAAAGAAATGTATACAGTATCCATCGCTTGAGCATTAACATTAACAGCAAATTTCAGCATTAATAGCGTTCCAGAGTAAGTTATAGCCGTAGCACTTGCGGCTGAAACCAGCAAAGTATCCTGATATATAAGATTGGAATCTATTGAAAAACCATCGGAAAGGGTTCCTGTAATATCCAGCCCAAGGTATTCAACAAAAGCAGTATCAAAATACAATTTAAAATCATAACTAAAAATACTATCTTCTAATGCAACATCACTGATATAAATATTATAGCTAAAAGTATCTCCCGGTGCTACAATTGTATCGGGTAAGGAAACTGTTACTGAAGGTTGTGGACCACCAGCATAGGTTGCCACAATTTTACCATAGTCACCAACTGCCCATGCTTTACCCCCGGGAGTGAAAGTAACATCATTAAAGTTGCCCATATAACCACCAATACCTGTAGTATCAAGGTACCAGGTTGTTCCACCATCCGTTGTATGAACCATTTCACCATCCACTCCTACAGCCCATCCTTCATTCATATCCTTAAACTTTACCGAAGATAGATACTGAGAAGCACCTATCTGCCCAACCCAGAAATTACCACCATCAGTTGTTTTATAAATCATAGTATCAACACCTCCACCTACAATCCAGCCAGTATTTTCATCAACAAAATCCAGACCATATTTAACATAACAGCAAGGGTATCTCCCTGTGAAACCCAATTAGTTCCGTTATCAGTTGTATGAAATATCTCATTATTGTATCCTACAATCCATCCTTTATTTGAAATGAATTCTATATCATAGAATGTACTGGTAGTTGAAAGGTCTTTTTGAGTCCAGTTATCTCCTGCATCATTTGTATAGGCTATTTTTCCATTACCACCAACTATCCACCCATCCAGTGCATTCTGAAAATAAAGACCATAAATATGATATCCTGTAAAAATAGAGGTTGCACCTGACTTATAAATCCAGCTTGCTCCACCATCTGTCGTAACATAAAAATCACCTTCCTGACTTCCTACAAACCCACTGTCCTGGTTTATAAATTGAATATCATAGATAGGAAAATTAGAACTACTACCTGTTCCCACATAAATTCTCTCCCAGGTATTTCCTCCATCAGTTGTTTTAAATACAAGACAGGAATCAGCACCTACCCAGCCAAGATCATCAGTAAGAAAAAATACACATTGCAAATTCTGAGCAGTCTCCAAAGAACTTACAACAAACCACGTGTCCTGGCTATAAATAAATCCAGGGAAAATGGTGATTAATAATAAAAACAATACAAAAAAAGCAATAAAATTTCTCATAAAAATCTCCCTTTCTTATTATTAAAAATCTAAAATGGGTATATAATACAAATGGATAAATAAAGAACGAAGAAATCTTCAATTCCGGGAAAAGCTCGATTTTTATTATAAAGATTCCAGCTTTTTTTTGATTTTTTTCTTTGGGACTGTTCCAATAATCTGGTCTTCTACTTTTCCATCCTTAAAAATTAGTAGAGTAGGTATACTCATTATGCTATATCTGGAGGCTATATCAGGATAAGTTTCAACATTAAGTTTACCAACTTTAATTTTTCCTTCATACTCTTTTGCAATTTCCTCAATAATTGGTGAAATCATCCTGCAGGGAGCACACCATTCAGCCCAGAAATCTACAAGAACTGGCTTATCGGATTTAATAACCTCCCTATCGAAGTTATCGTCTGTAAATTCAATCATTTTGACTCTCTAAAATTTCTACCTTACTTTTACAGCTGTTCCATAGGCTAAAATTTCAGCAGCACCCCCCACTACATGAGATGTTGAAAACCTCACGTTAACTACCGCATTTGCACCAAGTTGTTCCGCTTCTTGAATCATCCTTTTTAAAGCTTCTTCTCTGGCTTCTGAAATCATCTTAGTATAATCTTTAAGTTCACCACCAACCAGCGATTTCAATCCGGCACCTATATCTCTTCCCAAATTTTTAGCCCTGATTGTATTACCTTGTCACCAATCCAAGAACGCTATAAACCTCTTTACCAGGAATGTTTTCTGTATTGACCAGTATCATTTTTATTATACAATTGCTTTATTAAACCATTTATCACTATTTAAAAAATATAATAA
>QNDJ01000331.1 GCA_003644825.1 Candidatus Zhuqueibacterota bacterium
GCTGAGAACTGCTCATTAATGCTTTTTGATGAGAAAGCAGGCAAACTCTATTTAAAAGCGGTAAAAGGTGAAAATGAAAAAAAAGGAAAATACATCGAAAATATTAAACCTGATATTTTGTGTTTTTCACCCGGAGAAGGAGCAGCCGGTCATGCAGTCAAAAGCCAAAAACCAGTAAGAATAAAAAATATTTTCAAAGACCCCGTTTTTGACCATACAAAAAAATTAAGAAAAAATATCAAATCTCTCCTTTGTATTCCTTTAATTTTTCACAATAAAACTATTGGTGTAATTAACCTGAGTTCATCTAAGGAGAACTTTTTTAAAGAGGAAGATGAGAGAATTCTGACTATTATAGCAAACCAGGCATCAGTTATTCTTCAAAATGTTAAACTGGTTCATAACCTTGAAAAAACTAACAGAATTTTAAAAATAACATTAACTAAACTGAGAGAATCTAAAGAAAAGTACCAGAAGCTATTTAACAATTCTATAGATATAGTTTATACATTAGACACCAGAGGGAATTTCACCTCAATCAACGATGCTGTAAAAAAACTCACAGGATTTAAAAAAAGCGAAATAATTGGAAAAAACTTTTCTTATTTTAAAGAGTACATTGATAAAAAAGAAGTTTCCAGGGTAAAGAGAAAATTTAAAAAAATCCTTAAAACTGAAAGCTCCGTTTTCGATCTACCAATAACAATAAAAACAAAAAGTAAAACTACTAAATTTTTTGAAACTAATGTCACTTTAATCAAAAATGAAAAAGGAGAAATTATCGGTTTTCAGGGAAGTGCAAGAGATGTTACTGAAAGAAAAGCCCTCGAAAAACAGATCCAGGACTATACAGCCAACCTGGAAAAACTCATAATGTTAAAAACTGAAGAACTGAGAATATCTGAGAAAAAGTATAGAAGTATTGCAGAAAATATAAATGATATTGTTTATATTTATAACAATGAAGGAAGAATGACCTATGTAAGCCCATCTTTAAAGAAAATTCTTGGAATAGAACCAGAAGAATGGCTCTTAAATTATAAATACTTTTTTACTGATAGCCCAATAAACAACCAGTGGAAAGAAGCATTTGAACTGCACAGGAAGGGGATTGAGGTTAATCCTTTTTTAATTGAATTATGGGATAAAAATGGCAATAAGGTTCTAATGGAATCGAATGAAAAAATCTTAAAAGATGAAAATGGAAACATCACCGGGGTTCAGGGTGTTTTACGAGATGTCACTGAAAAAAGCAAACTCGAGAAAAATATAAAAGAATCAGAAGAATACCATAAAACCCTCATTCATAGCTTGAACGAATGTGTGTTTACAGTAAAAAAAGATATCTTAACCTGGTGTAATTCTAAAGTAAAAGAGGTATTTGGATATTCCCCGAAAGAAATCACAGGAAAACATATCTCTATTTTAATGAAAAAAGACAAATTTAATGAAATAAAAAAGAAACATTTTATAACCCTGATGGAAAAAGGGTTTGTGTCTTTTGAGACTTTATTTCGTAAAAAAAACGGGAAAGAATTTGATGTTGATGTATCCATTGCTCTTATGAAAAAAGAAAACAGAAAAAATCCTGAAGAAACAGCAATACTTGTAGCAAGAGATATTACAAGAAAAAAGGAACTTGAGAAATCTCTCATTTTTTCAGAACGACTGGCAGCTACTGGAAAACTTGCTGCCAGTATCGCCCATGAAATCAATAATCCACTTCAGGGCATTCAAACCCATATTGACGTTCTTCAAGAAGGATACAATAATAATCTAACGGATAGTGAAAGTTTCAAACATATCAGAAAGGGAATTAATCAGATAAATAGGATTGTTAAACAGTTATTAAATATTCACAGACCCATTGAAATGGAAAAATCATACGTTAATTTAACAGAAATAATGGATTCGATACTTGAACTTATTAAAGGAAAACTTTACAGAAATAATGTTAAGATAAAAAAATATTATCCTGTAAAGCCTGTATATATTCTTGCATCACGAGAACAAATTGGTCAGGTTTTTTTAAATATTATTCTAAATGCAAATGACTCTATGCCTGAAGGTGGAAACCTTGATATAAAAATAACAAAAACAAAAAATATTGTGAAGGTCATATTTACTGATACTGGAATTGGTATTAAAAAATCCTATATAAGAAAAATTTTTGACCCTTTTTTCAGCACAAAAACAGATAAAATGGGGGTTGGATTGGGGTTGTCAGTTTCTTATGGTATCATAAAAAATCATAAAGGAGACATTACAGTTAAAAGTAAACCAGGCAAAGGAACTACATTTACAATTTCTTTACCTGTTTACAAAACCTTATAAAAAATTTCATCGAAAAAGTATGAACGAAAAAATTCTTATAGTAGACGATGATAAAATAATCCTTGATGGATTCAAGAAATTATTAACAAAAGGTGGATACATTATTACAACCAGTGATTCCGGAGAAAATGCTTTAGAGCTAATTAAAAAGAATTCCTTTGATCTCATTTTGACGGATATCGTTCTAAAAGAAATGAATGGAATTGAACTGCTTAAAGAAGTTAAAACATTATCACCTCAAACAGTGGTAATAATGATTACAGGATATGCGTCAATAGAAACAGCTGTTAAAGCACTCAGGTTTGGTGCTGAAGATTATATAATTAAACCCTGCCAGGGCGATGAACTTAAATTCAGAATCAAAAATGCCCTCGAAAAACAAAAACTTTACTATGAACTCGTTAGAAAAGATACACAGCTTGTGATGTATGACTTAACTCAAGGCTTAGCAGATACTATAAATAACAGAATGACAACTGTTCAGGGATTTGTTGAGTTTGCAATCGCTTGTTTTGAAGAAGGAAAAGAAAAAGAAGGATTATCAAGCCTCTTAAAAGCTCAGGACTCAATAAAAAGAGTAAATGAAGTTGTAGAAAAACTGATCCAGTACACTTTTACAAGCAATCTTGAAGAAAAAGTAAATACTGATATATTAAAACTATGTAAGGACGTAGAAAACCAGTTCAATGAAATTAAATTTAATTTCAAATTTCCAGAGAATATTCCACAGTTTTATTTAACTTATAAATTCAGTGAAGCTATAACAGAAATCATCAGAAATGCCGTTGAAGCAAATTCTGATATTATCAATATTTCCGCAGAAATAAATAAAAACACCAGAAAGCTCATCCTTAATTTTTCAGATAATGGTAATGGCATCGAGAAAAAAGATATTTCAAAAGTGTTTGTTCCTTTTTTTAAAACTAAAGCTACTGCTCATTCTGGTCTTGGATTATGGAAAGTGTACCAGATAGTTTCAGCAAACAATGGAGAAGTCGATATAACAAGTCAAATCGGTATAGGAACTACGCTTACAATAAAACTTCCATTACCAGAAAATCAATAACAGATATTTTTTATAGATTGATACACTAC
>QNDJ01000332.1 GCA_003644825.1 Candidatus Zhuqueibacterota bacterium
ACACCCTTAAACATCTTCAATATATCACTATGAATGTTATTAAATGCTTGACTTATTAAATCAGAAAACTTATATTTACTAACAATCAATGACTCCATAGGGTATCTCCTCCTTTCTTTTTTTATCCAGGAGATACCCTAATAATTTTTCTACTAAATTTCAACAAAATAATTTACAATATACTTTCAGAACTTCAACTTGAATATGTTTTATTTGAAATTGTAAGCAAAGCACTCCCTCCAGTTTATAGAGATTATCTTAACATTATATTCGCTTGCAGACCACAGATGATTATACCAATGAATTTTCTCTGTATAACCTGTAAACCGATTTAATTTATTTCAGAAAAAAATTGTAGATTAATAATATTTTTGATAAATTAAAATTGAAAATATAAAATTAAAGAGAGTAAAAAAAATGGCATATAGAATAGAAGTAATATACAAAAATAATGTCCTGGACCCGACTGGTGAAGGAGTTAAAAAGTCAATTAAAAATTTTCTCCATCTCGGAGTAGATTCAGTAAAAACAAAACAGGTTTATACAATAGATGCAGAACTAACACCTGAAGAGCTCGAGCTGGTTAAAGAAGAAATTTTTACTGATCCAGTCATTCAGGAATCTTCAATAGGGCAATTCTATTTTACAGATTTTGACTGGCTAATCGAGGTCGGGTTTAAACCAGGTGTAACGGATAATGTCGGGAAAACCTCAAAAATTGCTATAGAAGATGTCATCAGAAGAAAATTAAAAAAAGAAGAAGGAGTTTATACTTCTACTCAGTATTTATTCAGGGGGGGCAATTTAAAAGAAAGGGATATAATAAGAATCGCCAATGAGTTTTTATCAAATTCGTTAATACACAGAATAACCGTAATGAGCCGGGAAAAATGGTTTCAACAGGGCATTTCAGTTGAAATCCCAAAAATTAAAGGAAAACAGGATGTTAAAGTAATGGAATTCGATTTGAACATTCCAGATGATAAACTTATGGCTTTAAATAGGGAAAGAACCCTTGCCCTGAATTTGAATGAGCTTTATGTTATAAGAGATTATTTTAAAAACCCAGAAGTGGTAAAAGAAAGAAAAAAATTCGATTTATCGGATAAACCAACTGATGTGGAGCTCGAAGCTATTGCACAAACCTGGAGCGAGCATTGCAAACATAAAATTTTTAATAGCTTCATTACATATAAAGATAGCGAAAAAACTATTCATATAAACAGTCTATTCAATTCTTATATTAAAAAAGCAACTGAAGAAATTGGAAAAGAAAAAGATTGGCTGGTAAGTGTTTTCCATGACAATGCAGGTGTGATTAAATTTAATGAAAAATATAACCTTGTATATAAAGTTGAAACCCATAACTCACCATCTGCCCTTGAGCCTTATGGTGGAGCTATTACCGGTATAGTAGGTGTCAACAGGGACCCTATGGGAACAGGACTGGGAGCAGAACTTCTCATAAATGTATGGGGTTATTGTTTTGGTTCTCCCTTTTATGACAGGAAAATACCTGAAGGACTTTTGCATCCAATGAGAATCAGAGAAGGAGTTCATAAAGGCGTTATTGATGGAGGAAACCAGAGTGGTATTCCTTATGGTAGAGGATGGGAATTCTTTGATGAAAGATATATAGGAAAACCCCTTGTTTTTTGCGGAACTGTTGGCCTGCTGCCCCAAAAAATAAAAGGAAAACCATCTCATATTAAAACGGTTGACCCCGGTGATTTGATTATTATGGCAGGTGGAAAAATCGGGAAAGATGGGATTCATGGTGCTACCTTTTCATCGGAAGAATTACATAAGGATTCACCTGTTCAGGCGGTTCAGATTGGAGACCCTATTACTCAGAAAAAAATGTATGACTTTCTGATTGAAGCAAGAAACCTGGGTCTTTATAAATGTATAACCGACAATGGAGCAGGTGGATTATCCTCATCTGTGGGTGAAATGGCACAGTTCAGTAATGGGTGCGAGCTTCACCTTGAAAAAGCTCCATTAAAATATGAGGGTCTTCAGCCATGGGAAATTCTACTCTCCGAAGCACAGGAAAGAATGACTCTGGCAGTTTCCCCTGATAAGATGGACGAATTCCTGAAACTTGCTGAAAAAAGAGAAGTTGAAGTAACAATTCTTGGAAAATTCACCGATTCAGGGAAATTCCATGTTCTTTACGATAATAAAACAGTTGCATATATTGACATAGATTTTTTTCATAATGGTCTTCCCAGAATGAAGCTCGAAGCAAAATGGGAAAGAAAAAAATTTGACGAACCTCAATTACCTGATTCAATTGATATAGGAACGGTTATGAAGGATATGCTGGGAAGACTAAATATTTGTTCAAATGAAACAAAATGCAGAATCTATGACCATGAGGTAAAAGGACTGAGTGTAATAAAACCTTTTATTGGAGTAGAAGGTGATACACCAGCCGATGCTGTAATTTTTATGCCTGAACCAGGTGCTCGAGACGGAATTGTTCTTGCAGAGGGAAAAAATCCATCTTATTCTGATATTGATACATACTATATGGTTGCTTCTGCAATAGATGAAGCTATTAGAAGAATTATTTCGGCTGGAGGTAATCCAGAATATATAGCAGGCCTTGATAATTTTTGCTGGCCTGACCCTGTCCAATCAGAAAAAACACCCGATGGACATTATAAACTTGCACAACTTGTCAGAGCAAATATGGCTCTATACGATTACTGTAAGGCTTTCAAAGTGCCCTGTATTTCCGGTAAGGATAGTATGAAAAATGACTCAATTTTCGAAGGTAAAAAGATTTCAATTCCACCAACGCTATTATTTTCTGCAGCAGGAAAAATAGAAGATTATTCAAAAGCTGTTACCCTGGACGTAAAAAAGCCAGGTGATTTAATTTATGTTCTGGGAAAAACTTATGATGAAACAGGAGCCTCAGAATATTTTAGATACATCGGAGAAAAACTCAGAGGTAAACCTTACATCGGAAATAAAATACCGAAAGTAAACGCCCAATCAGCATTTAAACTATATAAAAAATTAAATCAAGCAATTAAAAAAGAACTTTTACGTTCTTCACACACACCGGTTTTAGGTGGTTTAGGAATAGGATTTGCAAAAATAGCTTTTGGGGGAAACCTCGGTATTGAAATAGATTTAAGTAAAGTCCCCCGAAAGGATATTTCAAGAGATGATATTATATTGTTTTCAGAATCCAATTCAAGGTTCATTGTTACAGTAGCACCTGATAAAAAAAGCGAATTTGAAAAAATAATGGAAGATGTAGACTACGCAGAAGTAGGTAAAGTTATACCTGAAAAAAAAATAAAAATAAAAGGACTAAATGGAAATATTATTTTGGATGAAGAAATCAGTATATTAAAAGAATGCTGGAAAAAAACATTTAAAGAGTTATAGATTTTATTCAATGATACAG
>QNDJ01000333.1 GCA_003644825.1 Candidatus Zhuqueibacterota bacterium
GTTTTTTTAAGTTAATAAATAATGTTGATTAAAAATGAAAATAATTGACCTATCGATGCCTATCTATGAAGGAATGCCGCGTTTCTGGGGAAACTGGCATTCTGATGTAAAAATTGAAACTACAGGCACTTATGATAAAAATCAGTGTCTTGTTCAAAAGATTGTTATGTCTACCCACAGTGGAACGCATATAGATGCACCAAGACACTTTTTCCTCGAGGGAAAGTCCATAGATAAGATTAATCTAAAACAACTTATAACAAAAGCTCTTGTTTTAAATTTAACTTCTGTTAAAGAAAATCAAAAAATAGAGCAGAACATGATGGAAAATTTTAATCTTAACAATGAAGAATCCCTGATCATAAATACAGGCTGGTATAAACGATGGGATACAGGAAACTATTATAAAGATTTCCCGGAATTTACTGTTGATTCTGCCCTTTATATTTTGAAATTCAGGAACATTGCAGCAATTGCTACAGATATTCCTTTTAGTGTTGATGTTCATAGAATTTTTTTAGGTTCTGGTATAATTCTGATAGAGAATATTGTAAATCTTGACAGCATAACAACTGAGACTGTTGATCTTATTGCTTTGCCTCTAAGAATTGTTGATGGAGATGCTGCACCTGCAAGAGTTATTGCAATTGAACGATAATATTTTTTCTTGCATTTCGGTTTATATTTTTTTATTCTTATAAAAAATTTACTTTTATTTAATACCTGATTCTTCTTATTATTTTTACTAATAATATCTCGTAATTAACAAGTTTAATTGAAATAATGGATTTATTGGATTACCACAATTACACTATAAAGAAGCTCCGATAGGAGCGTGTTGTAAAATGAAGTTCAAATTAGATTATGAAAAATGTGATGTTCTGATAGCTGGTGGTGGTGGTGCAGGTTTAAGAGCTGCTCTTGAAGCATCCAGTACTGGAAGAAAGTTAAAAGTCTGTTTAATAACCAGAGGAAAAATAGGTGAAAGTGGTGTAACAGCAAATGCATATTCTGACAGGATGGCTTTTCATGTAACACTACCATCGACACCACCGTTCACAAAAGATAACTGGAAATACCATGCCAGGGATATTTACAGGACAGGTGGAGCTGTTTCAGATTATAACCTGGCGGAGATTCTTGCAAAAGACTCTGCAGAAGCTTTTTATTTTCTTGATGAAATAGGTGTTCCATTTGTTAAGGATGAATCAGGAAATCCTGTCCAGTTTAAAACGGATGGTTCTGAGTATCCCAGAGCTTGTTATACCGGGCCTGATACCGCAAAACAAATCGAAAATGCTCTGATTAATTTGGTGAAAGAATCCAGCATATCTGTGATAGAAAATCTGATGTTAGCAGAACTTTTAGTGAAAAATGGTAAAGTATGTGGAGCTCTGTGCATAAAAGAAGAAGAGGAAATTAAATTTTTATATATTCAGGCGAAATCCGTAGTTCTCGCTACTGGAGGAGCTGGTGGAATATTCAGGATTAACCTTTTTCCTGAAGGGATGACAGGAGATGGTTACGCTTCAGCTTTTAGAAAGGGTGCTGAGCTCGTAAATATGGAGTTTATTCAGATTGGCATTGCTTCAATGAAAACAAAACTTGCCTGTTCCGGAAGTTTAATGAGGGCAGTCCCGAGGATTATTAATGAAAAAGGTGAAGAAATATTGTATAGATATTTTCGGATGTCTCCTGTTGACCTTGCGGAACTTCTGTTTAATAAAGGTGATAACTGGCCAATAAGAGATGATGTTGAATCAACACTGATAGATATTGCAATATTCAGGGAAATCGTGAAAGGTTCAAGGATATATCTTGATTTTTCTAAAAATCCTGAAGGGTTTTTATTTGAGAGTTTTTCAGATGAAATAAAGAAAAGGTACTGGAGTGAAGTTGAAAATGTTATTAACGAAAGTGAGAGGAATATTTCTCCGTTTTGCAGGCTTAAAGAAATAAATAGTAAAGTGGTGTTCTGGTTGAAAAAGCGAGGAATAGACCTTGAGAAAGGAGACCTTATTGAGATAGCTCCTTCTGTTCAACATTTTCAGGGGGGTGTTAAAATTAACGAAAAAGCGGAGACCACGATAGCTAATTTATTTGCTGTTGGGGAAACTGCAGGAGGACAGCATGGTGCAAACAGACCCGGTGGTAATGCCCTTCTTGATTGTCAGGTTTTCGGGAAAATTGCCGGCTATGAAGCAGCCTTGAGAGCCTATAAAGATGAATTCGTTGATGTTGATATTAAACCCATTATATTTAATTTACTTGCTTATTTTAAAAAAACAGGAATAAGTGCAGAAAAAATAAGAGAAAAAATTTTAAACATTATGTATGGATGTGGAACAGTAATAAGAAGTGAAGACTCAATAAGAAAAGGATTAAAAGAAATTGAACTACTTGAAAATATGGGTTTAAGGATTGAAGAGTATCCTCTTTATAAAGCAATGGAAACTAAAAATATTATTGACACAGGAAAAATCATTCTGAATTCTGCTCTGTTGAGAAAAGAATCAAGAGGTCCTCATCTTTTTTTCTCATCATATTCAGATAAAAAATATGTAAAAAGAAAAGGTAAAGTGTGGGAAAAATATATTGTTGTTAGAAGAGAAAAAGACAGAGTTGTATGTAAACTTCAAAACACTGTGAAAATGCCTGCCAATATTGAACTTTTTTGAGTTTGAAAAGGAATACTTCTTTAAAGAAATTATCAGAACTTTTTACACTATATAATTTTTTTACAATATTTACCCTGATAAGGCGAAAGTCATTCTAATCATTTTACTGCATCGTATTATTTTTGCACCTGTTCAAGATCGATTTTGCTTAGATTTTGTTTACAATATTGTTATTTTGGTTTATCTTTTACAGGCTGCCTTAATATGGTTTTTATTTTTTCTGTTGCTGCTTTTCTGGGGTCTGAGAGATAAATTTCATTATGATATCCGTTGTATACCAGCCCTTTATCCTTCATTAGTTTGTATATTTTTACCAGTGATTCAGGTTCGGTAGAGTAAGGACCAATATGTAGTATTTGAATACATTTGCCTTCCTTTAAATTCTCGAGTTTAATTTCATTTGCCAGTTTTAGCATTTTCTTTTTTATTACTTCCTGTCTTGCTTTCTCGACTTTACGCCAAAGGCAAGAGAGTATAAAGTGGAAACCTTAACTTGAAATTCATAACCGCCAGGAGCACCTTTCCCTTCTATTGTCAGAAATCTGCCTTCTTCAATCTCCAGAATTTCAGGTTCGGTTTTTGCAGTATAATATGACTTATACTCTTTTGTTATATCAAGTTTTGTTTGCATAATGATTTCATCTCCTTCTATAATAATAAACCTTCAGACCAGTATAGATAAGTAAAACTGGTAATATCAGATTGGTAAAAAAGAGTATAATTTCTACTCTTTTTAA
>QNDJ01000334.1 GCA_003644825.1 Candidatus Zhuqueibacterota bacterium
CTCTTTTAACAATAATAAAAAATTTAAACATTGATTAAAACTGTTAATTTTATTATTTTTTGAAATTATATAATTTAGTAAAAAGGGATTGATATGGAAGGTTTTAACTTATCAAAAATAAAAGACCTTGAGAGGGAAAGGAAATTACTAAAAGAAACAATCGAAAGATTAAACAGAAAATTTGATGACAAGGTTAAAGAATTATCTTTAATCAGAAGGATAAGTGATTCACTTATTCATGCATTGAACATAAAAAAAGTGTGTATTGAGCTTGTTAAAATTGTTATTGATGAAATTAACGCCGAAAATTGTTCTCTTATGCTTTACGATAGAGGTTCCAGAAAACTTGTACTTAGAGCAGCAAAAGGTCAGATGGATGAAAAAGTGAGATATTTTGAAAAACTAAAAGCTAATGGAAAGGGATTTAAGATTGGTGAAGGAATTGCCGGTATAGTTGCTAAAAATAAAAAAACAATCAGGGTTGTGGATACTAAAACAGATGAAAGATTCATCAACCATAGGTATAATTCTGAAAATATAGGTTCAATATTATGCCTGCCGTTAATCTTTAAAGGAAAAATAATTGGAGTTTTTAATTTAAGCCATCCAGAAAAGTATGCTTTTTCCGAGGAAGATGAGAGAATTTTAACCATAATTGCGAACCAGGCGGCAATAGTTATGAGTACAGTTCTTCCTGTAGAAGAGTTGAAAATCAGCAACCAGAGATTGAAAGAAGCCCTGGGAAAGTTGAAAAAAGCCGAAAAAATGCTGGAAGAGTATTCTAAAAATTTAGAAAAAATGGTCGAAGAAAAAACTGTTGAATTGAGAGAATCAGAGGAAAAATATAGAAACCTGTTTGAAGATGCTAATGATGGTATTATTACTCTTGACCTTGACTACCATATAACCTCTGTAAACAGAAAATTTGAAGAAATTCTGTCAAAGTGCAGAAAAGAATTGATAGGTAAGCCAATTTTTGATGTGCTTGAAGTTGTTGACACTGGTGAAAACTTTCTTGATAAAATGAAAGATATTACAGAAAAAAATATGCCTTTTTCTTATGAAATAAAAATACAAACACCCACAGGAATTAAAATTCTTGATATTAATTCTTCTTATATGTTTTATAGAGATAAGCTTGAAGGTATTCAACAAATTTATAGGGATGTTACAGAGAAAAAGCTTCTGCAGAATCAGCTAATTCAATCAGAGAAATTAGCATCAATTGGAGAACTTGTATCCGGTGTTGCTCATGAGTTAAACAATCCATTATCAATAATCTCTGGATATTCTGAGCTCCTCAAAAAAGATAAGGAACTCAGTAAAAAACACAAAAAAAAGATCGATAAAATTAACAAGGCTGTCAATAGAGGTATAAAAATTGTAGAAAATCTTCTGAGTTTTGCAAGAGAAAAACCCCTTGAAATGAAAAAAATTAATATCCAGAAAATCATTGAAAAAACTATCGAAATAAGAGATTATGAGCTAAAAGTCAATAATATTAAGGTCATAAGAGATTTCCAGGAAGACCTCGAAGAAACATATGGAGACCCCTATAAGCTTCAACAGGTATTTCTGAATCTGATTAATAATTCTTATGATGCCATAAAAAAAACAAAGAAAAAAGGAATTATTAAGATAAAAACTTATAGCTCAAAAGGAAATATTATTGTTGAATTTATAGATGATGGGCCCGGTATTCCAGAAGAGATTCAGGATAAAATATTTGACCCATTTTTTACAACAAAGGAGATTGGAGAAGGAACAGGGCTCGGATTAAGCCTCTCTTACGGGATAATTAAGAACCATAATGGAAGTATTTCTCTGGATACTGCATTTTTAGAAGGAACAAAATTTGTAATTAAATTGCCAATAATAAAAGAAAAACCCCCGGGGAAAAAAGAACCCTGTAAATTTACCGGGGATATAAAAAAGGTAAAAAGAATCCTTGTAGTTGATGATGAAGAAAGTATTCTCGAGCTTTCAAGAGAAATTCTTGAGACAGAAGGTTATGTTGTTGATACTGCCGATACTGGCAGAAAAGCACAAAAGCTGATAGAGAAATTCAATTATGATGTCGTCATTTCAGATATAAAGATTCCGGGCGAAATTGGTGGAAAAGAATTATACCTCTTTATAAGATCAATTAAACCCGAATTAATAGACAAGGTTGTCTTTATTACCGGGGATAAAATTTCACCTGATACCCGTCAATTTTTATCTGAAGTCAATAACCCTTATATAGATAAACCCTTTAAAATAAAAACTTACCTTAATACTATTAGAAAAATTTTAAGTAAGAAATAAAACATGTTCTGAACTGTATAATTTATCAGGAATAAAAAAACTGGAGTAAAATATGAGTAAATGGATGTATTGTATAACTTTGCTATTTCTTGTTTTTTATGTCAATTGTAAAAAAAGCACAGAACCTCAGCCAGATGTTCCCGGGAAATATCTGATTTATGTAAAGAATTACAGTGATAAAATGTGGATTGGTATGAACAGAGAAGACGATTTTCAATCATTGAAAAAAGATTATCAGACTGGTTCAAAACTCTGGATTGGAGGTGCAGTAGTAAAAAAACCAGAATTAAAATATGGATTTTACTTTGACCCTGAAACAATTACCTGGGGTGAAATTACTGTTGAAGGAATGCAAACAACCATTCAGCAAATTAAAAGTAACGTGGATTATTATGTAAACAATGGTTTTCCAAACCAGTATGCAGAACATGCATGGTATATAGCGTGTGAAATATTAAAATACCAGGACTGATTAATATCTGTGGCGTTTTTATTAATCGATTTTGACAGATATATTTTAATCTTATGATAGATTTTAGTCTTGATAAAGATTCAAAATATTCATTTTATGAACAGATAAAGATGCAGGTCTGTACATATATGATTCTTGGTGGATTGGATGAAGAACAGAAATTACCTTCAATAAGAGAATTCTCAAAGAAACTTTCAATTAATCATAAGACAGCGTTCAATATTTATAAGAAACTTGAAAAAGAAGGATTACTGGAAATTAAAAAAGGAAGTGGTGTTTATGTTAAAAAGGAATATAAAAATGAGCACAGAGATTTTTATGTAAATTCTGTTTTTAATTTTTTTAATAGGGTTATGAAGGATGCAGGAAAAATTGGACTATCGTCAGGAAAATTTTTGAAACTCTTAAATGCCCTTAATAGTAGTGATTCTCTTAAACATATTACGTGTGGTTTTGTTGATACTAATTTTGAAGAATTAATGATATATTCCAGAGAAATCAGGAAAAGGGTGGGTGTAAAGGTGAAACCATTTTATTTATCTGAACTGGAGAATCCTACCGCTGAAATAATAGAAAACTTAGAATCTGTTGATTATCTGATAACAACACAGTTTCATTATACAGAGCTTTTGAA
>QNDJ01000335.1 GCA_003644825.1 Candidatus Zhuqueibacterota bacterium
GAAGTTGAAAGTCAATGAGGGTATTTTATTATGTTCAATTTTTTAAAAAAGAGAAAAGGAGGCAAAAGGTTACCGGGAAAGCCGGCAGTTCTCAGGAGTGCTGGAATATTCAGGTATAAAGGATGGTACGGGGTAAATTCTTCACTCAGGGGCTGGTTTACATACGATATAAATAACAGGTCTTCTTTTTACAGATATTTAAGAGATTCTATTCCTTTGATTCGGAATGCAGTGGAGACGTGGGTTCGGATATTGAACACATCTTCAAGGATAGTGTTTACAGGAAATGAATATGAAAGAAGAAAGGCTGAAATTGTAGTGAAGGAACTTAACGAAAGGATTGGATTGACAAGAGGCAGGAGTAGAGCGGGAATAGAGGGTATATTGAATGTTTTTTTTCGAGAGATTTTTACAGTTGGTTCTTTTTCCGGTATGATAGTTTTAAATAAGGAGCTTGACAGGATAGAATATTTCAATGTGATAGACAGGGACAGAATAAGATGGAAAAGGGAGGATAAATGGGAACCTTATTACATAGATGATGATGGTAATTTTATACATATAGGTAAGAGTTCATTTTTTCATTATGGATATGGAGCAGACGCAAAGAATCCTGGTGGTGTGTCGCCGATGAGTTCTATTTCACTGGTGAATGAGCTTGACCAGAGGATGTTGTATGATATGGGTTTATCATCGCATAATGTTGGGAATCCCAGGATACATATAAAAATAAAAGCGCCGGAGCCTTTCGAGAATGAGGATGCAGAATTATACACAAAAAGAGCGGAGAGTTATTTTGAAGAGATAATGAAAAACTTTGAGAATCTTGATGTTATGGATAATATTTTCAGCTGGGATGATGTGGAGATACAGGTAGTTGGAGGTAAACAGAGTATGGGGTTTACCTGGAAAGTCAACAGGGAAGCTTTACAGGAAGATATAATATGTGGTATGGGTCTTTATCCCTGGGTTGTTGGGAAATCTCATGGAACAACAAAGAATTGGGTAGAAGCACAGTTCAATTTATTGATGCAGGAAGCTGATACACTTCAAATGGAAGGAAAAGCGCTTGCTGAATTCATTCTAAATACCGAGTTATCATTGTGGGGAATAGATGCAAAAGCTAATTTTGAGTTCAACCCGAACCAGGATCCCTATCTGCTGGAAAAGCAAAAAGCCAAGGAAATACAGGTAAGGATTATTGATTTGCTTATCAGGAGAGGATATATTTCGAGGGAAGAAGGAATGAAAAAACTGGGAACTGAAAATATGTAATACAAATAAAAATGTTTGAATTTTATTACAGGAGATTTTAATGAAGAATGAAGGAGTCAAAGTAAAATGTCAGTATTGTGGAACAGAGAGTATTCAACCAAAGGAGAAGGTTGTGTATGTATGTAAAAAATGTAAAAAGAAAAATATTATATATAATAGTTTTGAACTTTATGGAAAATTAAAGAGGTCGTGATTTTATAATTACAGGAGATATAGAAAATGGAAGAGATGTTAGAATTTGTATCAGGTGTATTGCATAATGAAGTATATAATGAAGAAAAATATGAGGAGGATATGGTATTAATAAATTCTCTGGAGCCGCCGCCACCGATAAAGTTGAACAGGGATGATGTTTACATTCGCAGCGTAAGATTAACTGGAGATGCGATTAACAGTTATTATGGCAGGTTTCGGACAGATGACCTTCCCAGATTGCTTGAGCTTACCAATGGAGTATCGTGTTTAATAGGGCACAACAGAAATACAGCAGGAATAGCAAGGTATTTTGGTGGAAAAATAGTAGAGCACTCATTTTATAACAGGATAACCGGTAAAAAGGAAAAAGGGAGATTTATTGTTCCAAAGATATACTGGATGAGGAATCATTCGGGGGCAGAAGATTTAAAAATAAACCTTGATGGTGGTATTTATCATAGTTTTTCAATAGGATACTGGTATAAGATGGCAACATGTAATATATGTGGAAATGATATTAGATTGTGTGAACACATACCGGGTAAAATATACAATGGAGAATTAGCTTTTTTCTGGTATGATGATATAATCGATGTTGTTGAAGGAAGTATTGTTTATTCTGGTTCTCATCCGGGTACAGGTGTTCACAGTTACGTTTCAGGGAGGCTTATTTCCGGAATAAATGAATCCAGAAAGATATATTTTAAAAGGACAAACAGATTAAAGGTTATAAATTCAGGGAAAGAGGTTCTATTTTATAAAGCATAAGAATAATTCAGGGGGTAAATATGAAAGAGGAATGGTATAACAATTGTATAACTTATCTCAGGACTAAAAGCGATATTTATATAACAGCTATAACTGCTTTCGGCGAGGCAAGAGGAGAAGATGAAAATACTATAATAGCAGTATGTAATGTAATAAAAAATAGAGTAAATGATAAAGATAGATGGTATGATGAATATGTGAATGTATGCCTTCAGCCGAGGCAGTTTAGCTGTTTTAATTTTAATGACAGGAATTTTGTGAAGATAATGAGTGTTACTCTGGATAATCCTGCATTTCAAAGATGTTTTGGTGTAGCTTTTGGAGTGATAAGAGGATACATCCTTGATAATACAATGGGAGCTACTCATTATCATAATAAGGATATGATTCAACCAAACTGGGCAAAGAGTATGAGAAAGACTCTTGAGACCAGAAAATTAGTTTTTTATAAAGGGTAAGAGTCAGAAATAATTAAAAAGGAGAGTAAATATGGACTTTGGTTTTATACTTAATAATCTTGATTTTGTTGCGACGGCAATTACTGTATTGCTTGGTGCATTTGGTATTAATAGGCATTTCAGTAATAAGGTGAACAGAGTTTCACGGCTGATAAAAGAAGTTAATGAACTCATTCTTGCTTTAACAGAAGCAATAAAACCAGACCCTGATGGAAAAGTCAGAATAGAGGGTGATGAATTGAGAAGAATTAAGAGGGAATTAAGTGAGGTAAAAGGAGCAATAAGAAATATTAAGGTATAATTTATTTTATTCATAAGATATTTTATTTATAATATAAACAATTAATTACACTGATTTAATTAATTTATGTTTTATAGAGTATGGGTTTTGAGGCTATGTGAAAACTCCAGTTTTAGAGTTTTTTGGTCAGGCAGGGATGCCTGACCTACGATTATTGATATGTTACATCAGTAGAATAAGTACTTATTCTATTTAGCTTGTAATGCTTCAAGTTATTGAAAAAGATTGCTTCACCCCGTACGGGGCTCCCAATGACAGGTATGATTTTAATTAAGAGCTCCATCAGGAGCGAAATGTCTGTAGAATTGAAGGCTTTATATGATATTGAGCTCCGATAGGAGCGGGACGTAACAGGTCAGGCAGGGATGCCTGACCTACGATTCTGGTTATATTATATCTGTAGAAAGAGTA
>QNDJ01000336.1 GCA_003644825.1 Candidatus Zhuqueibacterota bacterium
GAACTTACATCTGTAAAATAGATAATCAGCATTTATCCCGATTTTTTGAGCTTTATCCACAATGAAACTCTTTACATCTTTCTTCTTAACAATTCCCAGTAAAAAAATGGAAAAATCTTTATTTTTTTTTAATTTTTCTAAACTGGAAATAATTAGTTTATCAGCACCACCAAAATCAGTACTTGCTCTAAGGTAAAGAACATTTATTCTTTCCTTCATTCTTCAAATAAGTCTATTAAGTGTTTGTGATAATTTTCTTTATTTTTTTTATTTTGTTTTTCCATACATTCGTTCTGGCAGTATATTTCATCTGCTCAATTAGTTCAGAAGTTATGTTATCAAGGTAAAACTCCATTTTTTCAACAAACTCTTCTGAAGAAGAAGCAAACTGGATAAGCCCGTAAAATTCATTTAGCTCAGGCAATTTTGTTGATACAACAGGTTTACCATACGCAAAATATTCAAAGATTTTAATCGGTAAAATTGATTCTGTCAGCTCATTTAACCTGTAAACAATTATACACAAATCAAAATTACATAAATAAAAAGGCAATTCAAAATGTTTTTTTGAACCCACATAAAAAACGTTATTTTTTCTTCTAATTTTACTAAATTTTGCCTCATTACCCGGAATAACAGGGCCAATAATCACAAAAGACCACTCACTTTTCATAGAAATAATTTTTTCAAAAAGTTCATAATCAACCCAGTTATTTAAAGCACCAATATATCCTATAACTGGTTTTTTTAATCCATTAAAAAAGTTATTTATTTTTTCGGGAGTCTTATCGGGAAAATTTAAAAAGTCATTATCAACTCCATTTGGCACAAAATGTGAATTCTCGTTTATACTTCTAACCTTATTATAAAGTTTTTTAGAGGAAGCAAATACAAAATCGGATTTCTTAATAAGTGAATTTTCCAGATTTTCAACAAAGAAATTTTTCTTAAGGTGATAAAATGAATGTTCATCCACACAGTCATAACAAAGCAAAGTATAATTAATATAATTGCTGAGCCTGTAATTTTTTGGATAAGAAAGCCACAGAAGAGGCATTTTCATTTTTATCTTTTTCATAACTGGTTTGAGCATTACCGCCAGAAATCTTTGACTGAGGATATTAAAAAATTTGTTCCTTAAACTGAATGGAAAAAACTCAATCGGTTTATAAATGTATAAATTTTCTGAAATTTTCCGAACACCTTTGAAAAACTTTCGGAGTTCCAGATATGAATTTTTGTTAAAAATATTTTTCAAAAATTTTGGAATATTAAATGAAGGCTCTACGTAAAGAACTTTCCATTCTTCTGACAAACCTTTCATTAATTCCTGATGCCTTGCCCAGAGGAAATCCCAATCTATTGGAAATATTCCAAGCACACAATCAAACCTGCTTTTCATTTCTTACATTATAGGGGTTTTAGTAAAAAATTAAATCAATTTCTCCACAATCTGTGGTCTGGTCATATATTTAATATAAAAACCTATAAAAATTGACATTAAAATCCTCGAAATAAGTGTTGCAACCGCTGCTCCATTTATTCCATACAACGGAATAAGTAAAAGGTTTAATAAGAAATTTATCACTAACTGTAAAACATCATTTATTGCAAGATGCTCTGGTTTATTCAAAGAATAAGCTATAAGGAAAAGAGGTTCAATAATCAGAGAAATTATAAATGCAACCGATAAAATCTTAAAAACAGTTATTGAATTGATATATTTCTCAGTGAAAATCCATACAATCAGATATTTACTTAAAAATATAAATGGAATTATTAAACAGCTTAATAAAACAGTGTATTTTAATGACATCTTAATAAAGTCATTTATTTCCTTTAATGAAGTAAATTGTGAAACCCGTGGTAAAAGAACCTGTTTTATAGAAGCAATGACTATCGTAATCACAGAAATCAACTTAAAAGCAGTTGAATAAAAACCTACTTCCTCTGGTGTTCTCATAACTCCGAGCATAATTAAATCCAGTCTGCTGAATAAAGTAAAACTTACGGTTGAAATTAAAATCCATTTGCTGAAATCGATTATTAATTTCAAATATTTTCTGTAATCGACTTTTTCAATTTTTGTTCTTGTTCCAACAAGTAAACTGCCGTATAAGAACCCGAGAAATGAAACAATAATATAAATTACAAAAGCAGAATTCAGGTTAAAAAAATTAAAACATATTATTAATAATATTCCTGTAAACTTAAGAAAGTCATAAAGAATTTTTAAAATTGAAAAAAATCTGAAATTTTGCTCTGCCTGTAAAATAGAAAGTGTAAAAGTCCATATCGTATAACATACTATACCTGCAGATGCCCACCTTAATAGATAAATCAATCTATTACTATGAAACAGAAATTTCGCAATGATGGGTGATAAAAAAAACAGCAGTAAAAAAAGAATTGCTCCGGTCAATAACTTCGTAAAATAAGTTAATACAAGTAATTCCCGGGATTTTTTTCTGTCTTCCTTCAGGAATTTTGAAAAGAATCTTATAAATGAAACATTTATTCCAAAATCTGCCAGTATAGAAAAAATATTAAAAACAAGAAGCGCAATGGAAAAAAGCCCGAATTCCTCAGGTGTGAATTTTCTAATTAAAACTATATTTATAAGAAAAGCAATAAGAGCTGAACCGACATTACCGGATGTTACCGACGAAAACTCTAAAAACAATTTTGGTAATGAACCTTTAAACTTTTTCATGCACTCTACTTTAACGACAAAACTTCAGACGATATTTTCTATTTATCTTTTGAAATAATCGAAAGAATACTGGATAAAGCTATAATTATCCAGAAAACAAAATCAAATTCCAGGGAAAGAAAAAGAGAAGAAACAAGAAAACCTGTAAACCCAATAAAAATAGATTTAGCAATAATGTAATTTTCCATCTGACCAGTTGCAAAAAACTTTTTACAGCTTTTCACCATATTTTTAAAACAGATCAACAAAATTAAAACAAATGAAGATAAGCCAAAAATTCCCGTTTCTGCTGCAATTTCGAGAAAAGTGTTATGAACATTCTGATGAAAATAAATAAACCTGTTAGAAACTCCAGTAAAATTTCCCAATCCAATCCCAAAAAGTGGATTATTAATAAAAATAGTTAATGCTCCTTCTGCTAATCTCAATCTATTTCTTAAAGACATACCTGAGCTAAAACTTGACAGGGTATTAATTCTTTCCCAGAATTCTACAGGAATAAAAAATACAAAAAACAAAATGGTAATAACCCCAGGAATCCATACAAAACGTTCTTTCCTTTTTATAAACAGTAGAATCAAAAGCACAATAAAAAGAGAAATTGCTCCCCCTCTTGAAAAGGAAAGCACTACACCAGCAATTAAAAAAACAAAAGAAAAGAAAAAAATGAATTTTAACC
>QNDJ01000337.1 GCA_003644825.1 Candidatus Zhuqueibacterota bacterium
ATTTAAATCATTTTCAGATATTTTCAAATTTAGGGCTTTAATGTTGTCCTCAACCTGTTCAGGAGTGTTTGCACCAACGATTGCAGAAGTTATTCCTTTTTGAATGATGACCCATTTTATTGCCAGATGGTGTAATTTTCTATTGGTTATTTTCAGATAATTTTTCAGTTTTTCGGTTTTGTCAATTAATCCAGGATAAACATCTTTTTTAAACATTTCACCGAATTTTCCTCTCCAATCTTTGAATTTTGTTTTTTTATTATATTTTCCTGTTAAAATGCCACTTGCAAGGGGACTATAAGCAATGATTCCTATGTTGTTTTCTATGCAGAAAGGAATAATATCTTTTTCTATTTTTCTATCAAACAGGTTATATCCTGGTTGCAGTGATATAATTTCTGCATATTTTAAACATTCCTTCATCATTGGAACGGTGAAGTTACTTACACCAATATATCTGATTTTTCCTGATTCTTGAATTTTTTTCAGTGCTGTCATAGTTTCTTCGATAGGAGTATCAGGGTCTGGCCAGTGAACTTGATAGAGGTCAATAAAATCAGTTTTTAACCTTTTTAAGCTCAGGTCAATTTCTTCCAGGATGGAATCTTTTTTCAGGTTGTGATAAACTTTATTATTATTCCATCTTAGCCCGCATTTGGTAACAATAATTACTTCTTTTCTATATTTTTTCAAAGCTTTTCCAATGATTTCCTCAGAATGACCAAAGCCGTAAACAGGTGCAGTATCAAAAAGATTAATTCCCGAATCAAAAGCTTTCTTTATTGCACTTATAGAAACTTTATCATCTTTATTTTCCCAGAATGGTTGACCACCTATGCTCCATGCACCAAAGCTAATTACACTTACAGTAATATCACTATTTCCAAGTTTTCTGTATTCCATTGCTTTTACCTTTTTGGGTTAAATATAAAGAATTAGCATTTTAAAAACAAATTTTTTATATTAAATAAAAGTAAAATTAAAATGTTCTTGATTATAAAACAACTATTTTTTTAATTTAATAGTATGAAGAGAGTTCTTATAACAGGCTCAGGTGGAATGCTTGGTTCAGAAATGGTTCAATTTTATTCAGAAAAAAAAGTAGATGTTATCGAAGTTGATATAAGTAATGCAGATGTAACAAAAAAAGATGATATAATACCATTTATATTTAATAACAAACCTGACCTTGTTATTCATTGTGCAGGGTATACGAATGTGGATATTTGCGAGGAAGAAATTGATATGGCATACAAAGTTAATGCTGTAGGAATTCAGAATGTTTGCCTTGCCTGTAAAAGGTTAAAAATTCCTGTTGTATATTTCAGCACCGATTATGTTTTTGATGGATTAAAACAATCACCTTATATAGAGTTTGATGTTCCTAATCCCTTGAATGTTTATGGAAAATCAAAATTAGCTGGAGAAATAATCGTTAAAGATTTAATGCGGGAGTTTTTTATAATCAGAACATCCTGGTTATGTGGTCATAAAGGCAGGAATTTTGTTGAAACTATTTTAAATCTTTCAAAAACAAGAGATACTATTGGTGTGGTAGATGACCAGGTGGGTTCACCAACGTTTGTTCCTGATTTAATAAAAGAAACTAACAGAGTAATAGAAAGCGGTGCATTTGGAGTTTATCATATTTCGAACAAAGGGATTTGTTCCTGGTTTAACTTTGCAAAAAAAATAATAGAATATTCAGGTATATCTAATGTTGAAATAGTTCCTATTAAATCCTCTAAACTTGAAAGAAAAGCGAAACGACCACTTTATTCCAAACTGAAGAATTATATGCTTGAATTAACAATTGGCGATAATATATCAGATTGGGAAGAAAGTCTAAGAAATTATCTGAAATAAACCCTATTAAACGACAGGAGAGCTCAATGATTAATGGTGTGAAAATAAAAAAACTGAAAGTCATTCCTGATGAGAGGGGAAGGCTGATGGAAATTCTTAGATGTGATGATGAAATGTTTTCGAAGTTCGGTCAGGTATATATGACAACAACATATCCCCGGGTTATAAAGGGCTGGCATTACCATAAAATACAGGATGACCATATTACAGCAATATCCGGTATGATAAAACTTGTTATTTATGATATGAGGGAAGATTCTCCAACAAGAGGTGAATTGAATGAATTTTTTATTGGTGAACACAATCTATGCATTGTTAAAGTTCCTAAAGGGGTTGTTCACGGATGGAAGTGTATAAGTTTGAAAGAGGCGATTATAATAAATGTTGTTACTGAACCATACAATTATGAAAATCCAGATGAATATAGAATTCCATATAATGACAAATCCATCCCATATAACTGGGATATAGTAATGAGGTGAATAATGAAATCTATTCTTATTACAGGTGGGGCAGGTTTTATAGGGAGCAATTTTACAAGATACATAGTTAATAAATATAATGAATATAAGGTTATTGTTCTTGATGCTTTAACCTATGCTGGAAACAGAGAAAATCTTGCTGATCTGGAAAGTAACCCCGGATTTTCATTTTATGAAGGTGATATTCGTGATAAAAAGGTAGTGGAAGAACTTGTTCAGAAAGTAGATTATGTGGTTAATTTTGCAGCTGAGACCCATGTAGACCGCTCAATTCATGAAGCAGGAACATTTATTTCCACTGATATTTTTGGTACATTCACTTTGCTTGAAGCTGTGAAAAAGTTCAATACAGAAAAATTTGTTCAGATATCTACAGATGAAGTTTACGGGAGTATTGAAAAAGGTTCTTTTTCTGAGAACTCTCCTCTTAAACCAAACAGTCCATATTCAGCCAGTAAGGCTGGTGCTGACTTGCTGGTAAGGTCTTATTATGTTACTTATGGTCTTCCTGTAATAATTACAAGAAGTTCAAATAATTTTGGTCCTTATCAATATCCAGAAAAGTTAATACCGCTTTTTATTACCAATGCAATGGATAATATACCACTACCTTTGTATGGTGATGGTATGAATGTGAGAGATTGGCTTTATGTGATTGATAATTGTAGAGCAATTGACCTTATTCTTCATAATGGAAAGTTCGGAGAAGTATACAATGTTGGAGCTGGAAACGAAGAAACAAATATTACTATTACAAGACTGATACTTAAAAAACTTAAAAAACCTGAAGAGCTTATAAAATATGTGAAAGATAGACCCGGTCATGATAGAAGGTATTCTTTGAATTGTGAGAAAATTAGAAAACTTGGCTGGAAACCTGAGTATGATTTTGACGAAGCATTAAATATAACAATTGAATGGTATGTTAGAAATGAGGACTGGTGGAGAAAAATTAAGAAAAAAGAAAAAGAATATAGAGAAATGATGAAGAAATTTTATGAAGATAAATATTTCTGAAATAAGTTTTTATA
>QNDJ01000338.1 GCA_003644825.1 Candidatus Zhuqueibacterota bacterium
AACATATCGTCCCTACGGGACTCATTTTTTTATCGCCAAATCACAGTCTTTATAATTTATCTAGTTAAGAAGCTCCATAAGAGCGAAATGACTGTAAACTTTTATCCAAGCAAATACTTGAGCTCCATAAGGAGCGGTATAGTTCTATATTTATTTAAAAATATATTTCTTGTTATAATCTATATTAAATTTTTCTAAAAATTCAATATATTCCTCTCTAAATGTTTTTACTTTATGGTGCTTTTCCTGGTTGTTTATATACCTGATAACTGAATTTATCTGTGAACGTGAATATGAAAATGCACCATAACCTCCCTGCCATTGAAATTTTCCTTTAACCCAACACATTTTATTTATAAACCTTGATGAATTCGCCTTTATATCTCTTACAAGTGATGATATTGAAATATCAGGATTAATTCCTATTAAAATATGTATATGATCAGGCATACAATTTATCTCTATCATCTTTTGATTTTTATTATTTACAATACCCGTTATGTACTTTTGCAGTTCTTTTTTATATTCTTTCTTGATAAGACTCTCTCTTCCTTTTACAGAAAATATTATATGAATGTATATCTGTGTATATGTATTTGCCATATTTTATATTAAGTTCAAAGAAATATATAACCATATCGCCCCTATGGGGCTCTTCTTCATTTACTTTCAATATCTTCTACAAATATATCGTCCCTACGGGACTCTTTTATCATTCTAAAATTAAAAGTATTCAATAACTCAATATCTATCATTAATTAAAGCTAAACCATTTTCATATAATTAATAATTCTATAGCTCCGTAGGAGCGGTATGTCTGTAGGTATATATTCAAGATAAACCCTTGAGCTCCATCAGGAGCGGTATGTAGCATTATAATATTAAACATCACAGATACGGATAGCCTGTTCCAGTGATTTAATCGGGTCTTTTTTTGGAATGAACTCCTGAGCAACAAATCCTTTGTAACCGCTCTCCACTATAGCTTTCATGATTGCTGGGTAATTAAGTTCCTGTGTTTCATCAATCTCGTTTCTGCCCGGAACACCACCTGTATGAAAATGCCCTATATACTTAATATTCTCCCTTATAGTATTAATAATATCACCTTCCATAATCTGCATATGATATATATCATAAAGCAGCTTAAAATGATTTGAACCAACCTTTTTACACAACATAACACCCCATTCAGTATGGTCACACATATAACCTTTATGGTCCCGCTTGCTATTTAACAACTCCATACACAATGTTACACCTTTTTTTTCTGCCAATCCAATAACCTGTTTAATACCTGTAGAACAATTTTTCAATCCTTCATCGTCAGGTAAACCCTCTCTATTTCCAGAAAAACATATAACATTCGGGAAACCTGCTTCAGCCGCCAGTTTAATGCTCTTTCTAATTTTATCCAGACAAAATCCGTGATTTTCCTTTCGATTAAGCCCTTTACTGATACTATGTGTCGGTACCATTGCACATATCAATCCGAACTTTTTAAGAGTTGACCATTCTTTCGTGTCAACCAGCTCAATAGATTTAATACCAATTCTGATACAATGCTTCGCAAGCTCCTCAATAGAAACTTTACTATAACACCACCTGCAAACCGAATGATTAATATTACCTTTGAGAGACGAATCTACTAAAACTTTATCTTTCATAGCCATTGAACCTCTGGTTAAACCTGTAATAGCAGCAACTGCAGTTCCTCCAGCAACTTTAAGCATACTGCGTCTGCTTAAATAATTGTTATTCTTACCTTTTTCCTTTTCCAATTTTTTATTCTCCTTATTATCTATATATATAATTAAAAATTTTAGTAATAAAGATAAATCCTTATTTTCTTACAAGGGGAAATAATTTTGACTTTGTTCTTGCATTTTTCATAATTTCTTCAATCTGTTTTACCACCTCAGGATATTTATCAGCAACGTTATTACGTTCTCCGATATCATTTTTTAGATTATAAAGTTCAATTTCTTTATTTATCCCATGGCGAACTGCTTTCCAATCCCCCATTCTGACAGCCTGGTTTCCCACATATTCCCAGTACAGATATTTGTGTTTTTTCTGTTTTTCGGGATGTCCCAATAGTGTAGGTAAAATAGAGATGCCATCAATATCACCTGGAGCTTTAACTCCAGCGATTTCTGAAAATGTTGGTAAAAAATCCCAGAATGCAGAAATAAGTTCGCTTTTACTGCCTGGCCTGATTTTCCCGGGCCATCGGGCAATCATAGGAACCCTGATACCACCTTCATACAAAGAAGCTTTTAAACCCCGTAATGGGCCAGCACTATTAAAGAATTTTGAGTCAGTTCCACCATTAAACGTGGGACCATTATCACTCGTAAATATCACAAGAGTGTTACCATCTATCCCCAGTTCTTTAAGTAGAGACATAATTTTACCAATTCCTCTGTCCATTCGTGTTATCATTGCAGCATAAGCTGCTCTTGGTGTCGGATGTGGCAGATACCCCTTTTCTCCCTTATAAGGTGTTTCTGGAAAAGCTCCTTCATACTCTTTAAGAGAATCATCAGGAACCTGCAACGCTACATGGGGAATAGTAAATGGCAAATACAGGAAAAACGGTCTGTTTTTATTCTTCTTAATAAATTTTATAGCTTCTTTTAACATCAAATCAAATGAATATTGTTTACCCTTATAAGGTTCATAAGAAGCTTTATCATAAGGGTTCTTATCTTTTGGTAATTTCTGGTGCGGGAAGAAATATTTATTTCCTTCAAGTATCTCTTTTTTACCATTTCTCCATAAATGGTCAGGATAATAATTATGTGCAACCCGCTGGCATAGGTATCCATACCAGAAGTCAAACCCCTGTTTGTTTGGTTCACCTGTACTTTCCGGTCCACCCAGACCCCATTTACCGATAGCACCTGTAATATATCCTGCCTTTTTTAATAATTTTGCAATCGTTATTGTATTCAGAGGTATTGGTCTCTGTCCTTCCAGACTGGGGTCATGCCAAACATCTCCTCTTTCTGGCATTTCATCATTAGCCCTTATGTAAGAGTGCCCTGTATGTTTTCCTGTCAGGAGCACACAACGGGATGGAGCACAAACAGGGCTTCCTGAATAATGCTGGGTAAATCTTATTCCCTGAGCAGCCAGCATATCAATATTCGGTGTCCTGATTTTTTTCTGACCATAACACCCAAGCTCACCGTAACCAAGGTCATCAGCAAGGATGAAAATTATATTAGGTTTTTTATTAAATTGCCAGCTGAATAAATTAAACTCAGATAAAGTTAAAACTGATGCGCCCAATCCCACCGTCTTTATAAAATCTCTACGATTGAATTTACTATCCAATTTTTTTACCTCCTTTTTCTTTATATTCAAAAA
>QNDJ01000339.1 GCA_003644825.1 Candidatus Zhuqueibacterota bacterium
CAAAATCTTTTTTCTCCTTTATTCCTAAAAATTTAATCGTTTTCATTAAAATTTCATCCTGTTTAACAGCCTCCTTTTTTTCAAGATATTCTCTTTTTGCCTTTTTATATTCTTTTTCAATGGGTGATATTAAACTATCATATTCTGCCTTCAGCGCTTCAATATCTTTCTTTATTCTCCCATCAACAAGAAAAATAGGATAATTTGTAATCAGTTTAAAATTAACATCTCCATCATCCGTTAGATAAACCTGCCCTTCTACAGAACCAAACCTGTCGAGATACCTTACTAAAGAATATCCAAAATAAATAATAGCTGATATACCTATTACCGCTAAAAATGCTCTCATATAACATCTATTTATTCATAGAAAAAGCTGCCAGATACTTATCTTCATACCCGACAAAAATATATTTTCCATTACTGATAATATTACTTTTTATTCTCCCCTTTGTATTAAATTTCCACTGAAGTTTGCCATCTTTAATATCGAGAACATATACGTTATGGTCCAATGAACCAAAAATAACAGCATTCTTTGTAATAAGAGGAGAAGAATTTATAATTGCACCGGTCTTAAATTTCCAGATTAACTTTCCACTCTGCTGGTTTAATGCATATAAAAAATTATCATTACTTCCAAAAAATACGCAATCACTGTTTACTGAAGGTGTCGAATAAATGGCTCCTCCAGCTTTAAATTTCCATTTCCTTTCTCCTTTTAAAATATCAATACACATTAAATTTCCTTCTCTTGTTCCGATAAAGATATGACCATTTGAATAAACCGGTGAAGAAAATACTATTGAATTAAGGTTAATTTCCCATATCTTTATCCCCTTCATTATATTAATTAGTATAAGTCTTCCTTTAACATTGGATGTTAATAACTTATCATCTACAATAACAGGCGTAGAATAAATTTCATTACCCATTCTGTATCTCCAGATAATTTCACTGGAACTCTTTTTCAGACATATTATATATCCTTCTAAATTGCAAACGATAATGAACTTTTTATATACAACCGGACTTGTTTCCATTCTTCCAAACTTTTTCTTCCACACAATTTTTCTTTTCTGCAAATTATAACAATATAAAGATTCCTTTAAAGAATTTTTCGTAACATATAAATATTTTCCACTAATTGCAGGTGTTCCAAATACTCCATCACCAAACTTTAATCTGTCTAATCTTTTACCATCATTAATATTAACTATATGTATTTTACCATCAAGAGTTGGTAAAAAAATTCTGCTACTATCAATTAAAGGTGAAATACCCGGTGAAGAGGAAGCTTTATACTCCCATTTCAATTTTAAAGGAAGGATTATATCTTCATCTATATAGTTTGAATGAAAGAAATCTTTCCCAAAAATCAACCAATCTTCATTACCCGAAGTATCAAATTGAATTGAACCCTTAAAGTTACTGAAAAATATTAATAAAAGTAAAAACCATAATATCTTTATAACTCTCTCCATAAATTTTTTTTGCTAAAAATCCCATCCAAAGAAAAACTGTTTATAAACTCTTTTAGAGATAGATGAGAAATTGTTTTCGATTCTCTTTGCAAAGTCCAGCCTCAAAACAAACACACCACCGACATTTATTCTCATACCCAGACCAAAACTTCCTATGTTTTTATCCCATCTTCTTAAAAGAAAATTATTTTCATTCACATTTGCATAATCAAAAAAGATAGCCCCCCTGATTGATCTGAATGTAACTCCCCCAAAAGGAAATCTCATCCACAGTGTATCTATAAAAGGAAATCTAAATTCATTAGAAACAAGAAGTATCTTTTGTCCCCAGATATCCCAGCGTGGATATCCCCTTAAACTCCAGCTTCCACCAATAAAAAACCTCTGAGCTTCTTTTCCATCCTGTATCTGCAGGGAAAATCTCGATGCAAAACACATCCTGTTTGTTATTCTAAAATATTTTCTATAATCCAGTATCAGAGTATAGTAATTAACATTATTGTATCTTATATCTGAAGTATTACCGAGCATTACTAATAACCTTTCACCATCAAGAGGACCTGTAGGACCCCAGATAGAATTATCTTTAACAAACGACACAAAGCTTGCAATTAATAACGCCTTGCGTCGATGATATGCGCTCCATTCCTTATCAGACCGGTTAAAATTAATACTAAACTCAAACCTTTTAAACATAGAAATAGGATAATGTAAAACAAAAAATCCACCATATCTTCTTTCATAGTAAAATAATTCAGCTCTATTATATCTTGGTCCTGAAAAATGAAAAAGTCCGTAGCCTAAATTGGTTCTTCTTGAAAGTGAATATCTTGAAATCGAAAAGTTAAAACTGTTCAAAAAATCTTCTTTAGTTCTTGCATTATTATATAATAAGAAGAAATACTGGTCATCACCAAGCATATCTGTTATAGAGAAAACAGCGCCACCCATAGTCCCAAATATAGGATCCTGGGAAACCTGAGTTTGAGCAAAATCAAGATTATACTTTTTTTTGTAACTCTCACTACCGATTATATTTGTTCCTTTTAGCTCTTTAGCTCTCCATACATTTTTAGATTTTTCTACATAAGGATTGTAATACTTTTCAACTTTTTTAAAAACCTTTTCAACATCTCTTATAAGTTGAATCTGAAATGAATAATTTTGAAATGAAGTGAAAACTATCGAGCCGTCATCAGTCCATTCAGGGTCAAAAGCACCAGTCAATAAGCAGGATATATTCTTTATTTTACCAGCAATAATTTGAGAATCATAATTTTTTGCTGATCTTGCTGATGAAAAGTTAGTTCCAAGAACAATAAGCTGTTCACTTTTAATATTTTTTATCTCGGTTCTCATCAGATAGATATTATTGACACCTTCCCTGTCCGAAGTAAATGCAAGAAACTTACCATCTTTACTCCAGACCGGTGCAGAATCTTTGTAATTTCCATAGGTTAAATACCTGATTTCTCCAGTGGGAACATAAAGTAAAAATAGATTGTATGCACCTTCTTCTCCAAAATCTGTTCTATCAGATGAAAACACTATAAACTTTCCATCTGGAGACCAGGAAGGGTCTCTATCATCATAGAAGTCATCTGTTATATTCTCAACCTTTCTTGTTAAAAGGTCCAGTAAATATATATCATTTTTACCTGATGTTGATAACCCTTCAAACAACAATTTATTACTGTCGGGAGACCAGGAAGGAGACGATATTGACACAAGGTTTTTAAATTTGAAGCTATCAATCAATTTTTTTGCTTTAACATCATACAAATATAAAATATCTTTTTCTCCACTTTTAGATACAAAAGAAAGTATTCCTTTTTTACTTACATCTATTTTGCTTCTTAAAAAATGGAAA
>QNDJ01000340.1 GCA_003644825.1 Candidatus Zhuqueibacterota bacterium
AATTCTGGTAGTGGATAAAATCCTCTGGAAGTCTCTGAAGAGACTGTTTTGTAGTTTTAACAATAAAGTTACAATAATTTTAAAATAGTCATTTTAATGACTTACCAATGAATTATTCCAGCACCAGAATTTGATTCTGGTGCGGAATAAAAAATTAAATAACATTTTCTTAACCTGGAAATCTTTCCCTAACTTTTAACATTCTATACCGCTCCTACAGAGCTCAATATCACTTTTTAACGTTTATTCTACAAACATATCGCTCCTACGGAGTTCTCGATAAAAATCTGAGTTGTCATTACGAGTCCGTATGGACGAAGCAATCTTTTAAATAACAGGAAATATTAAAACATAAATAGAACGGGCAATGATGCCCATTCTACGGATGGAGTTAAAAAAAGACAAAGATCGGGCATCACTGCCTGACCTGTTACCATGTCTCTCCTAAGGAGCTTTAAAACGAAACCTTAATTTAACATTAGGAGTATTTAAAAGACAGAAAAATCCTTATAAATTAATTGCAACTATCCAATCAGAAGAAGAAAAGAAAACATTATGTATGATAATCCGTGTAATTCGTTGTTTGTTAATTATTTATACTATTCAGAATGCCACTACCAGAATCGAATTCTGGTAGTGGATTAAAAAATCTGGAAGTCTCTGAAGAGACTGTTATTTAATTTTAAAAATAAAATTATAATCCTTATAAAAAGTCATTTTAATGACTTACCAATGAATTATTCTAGCACCAGAATTTGATTCAGATGCGGGAAAAGGATTAAATAAAATTTACAAAACCTAAAAATATTTCCAGAACTTTTTTCGTTACATATCGCTCCTACAGAGCTCTATGTATTTTTATCTCTTACTCTACAAACATATCGCTCTTACGGAGCTCTCGATTAAAACTATAAATGTCATTGCGAGCACCATACGGGGCGAATCAATCTTTTAAATAACAATAAGTATTATAATATAAATAGAACGAGCAAGGATGCCCATTCTACGGATTTAACATAGCAAAAATCGTATGTCAGGCAACCCTGCCTGACCTATTGACATACCGCTCCTGACGGAGCTTTTGAACAAACAATATATGTCATTGGAAAGCAATCTTTTAAATAACAGTAAATATTAATTAAGATAAATAAAACTGAAAGGGGTAACCACCCTACAAACTTTTTTAGTAAACCAAAGCCATACAATCAATAAGAAAAAAAAGAATAAATATAATAATCAGTGCAATTCGTTGTTTTTATTAGACCCGATAGGGACGATATGCCTGTAGCAAACAGGAAAAAAACAAAAATAGAGCTCCATAGGAGCGGAATATAAATATTAATTTGATTATGGAACAGTGTAACTCAAGCTTCCAGCTTGAGATTTGATTGTTATAACTGGAATGAAAAGGTTAAAAAATACGAATAGTTTTTTAAACATAAATTCATTTAATTCGTGTAATTCGTTGTTTACATACTGCCAGAATGCCACTACCAGAATCGAATTCTGGTAGTGGATAAAATCCTCTGGAAGTCTCTGAAGAGACTGTTTTGTAGTTTTAACAATAAAGTTACAATAATTTTAAAAAAGTCATTTTAATGACTTACCAATGAATTATTCCAGCACCAGAATTTGATTCTGGTGCAGAAAAAGAATTAAATAACATTTCTGAAGCAATGGAACGAATACTCAATCTACAGATGTAATATCGCAGAGATTGTAGGTCGGGCATCCCTGCCCGACCTGATACATATCGCTCCTATTGGAGCTCTTTATAAAATCTGAATTGTCATTGCGAGCCCTATATAGGGCGTGGCAATCTCCTAAATATGTTAGAAATATTTATAAGCAATTACTCATTCTACAAATTGAATTAGACACAGCCGTAGGTCGGGCATCCCTGCCCGACCTGTTAGCATACCTGTCATTTCGAAGCAATCATTTAAATAACAATAAGTATTATAACATAAATAGAAAGGGCAAGGATGCCCATTCTACGGAGGTAACATAGCAGAAATTGTAGGTCAGGCATCCCTGCCTGACATATTGACTGCTCAATTTTGAACAATTTTATCTAAATAGATGTCTGGTTTTGAACAGTTGTTCAAAATCGCCTGCTTCCTGGATTTTGAATAATTTGTATAACATTTTGAAATATAATCACTTAAAGGCAAAAACATCTTTTAATAGCAACTGGCATTATAATTGCGTTTAATAATAGATGCAAGTGATATAAGTTAAACATAACAGGAGAAAAAAATTTATGAGGTCAAAAATTCTAATCGTTGATAATGATGAAGATGTCTTAAACAGTTTAAGAGAACATCTTACAAATGAAGGATATTACGTTAAAACGGAAAAAGATCCTTTTACAGCCCTTAAGTTAATAAAAACTGGAGGGTTTTTTATAGTTATGGTAGATATTAATCTGGATGGTATGAATGGTATAGAATTTTTAAAAAGGATAAAAAATTATATTGTAACAACACAGGTAATAATGTTATCGAAGAAACGGAGGTTGAATTATCTGATAGATAGTATTGAAGCCGGTGCAGATGATTATTTAGTAAAACCCATTGAAGAAATGTCTGTAGTTAAAAATATCGTGGATGTTGCAAATGAAAAATTAAATAGATGGAGAAGCTTAAATTTTGATCAAAACTAAAGGGTATCGTATTGTATATGGAAACAAAACCAGAAATATTACAGGAATTTGTTCAGGAGGCTCTGGAGGAATTCTCTTCATTAGAAGAAAAATTTATACAACTTGAGGAAAATCCGAATGATTTGAATATAATTAATAGCATATTTCGCCCTATCCATAGTATTAAAGGCAATTCTGGGTTCTGGGGTCTAAATAACGTTGCAACATTTTCTCACCAGATGGAAAGCCTTCTTGATGATTTAAGACGTGATGAAAAAAAAGTTACAAAAGAGATCATCGATGTTCTTTTGACAGGAACAGATATTCTTAAAGGGATGCTTGAGAGAATATCTGAAAATCCTCAGGATGTAAATATCTCAGAATCCGATGAAGAATTTATTAAGAAAATAAAAAAACTAACAGATGGCAAATCATCAGATTCCGAAGGTTCAGTTAGTAAAATATGCAAATACCTGATCAGTATTAGTGAATTAAGCATAAAGGTAAGAGAAGAACTTGAACAGCTTGCTGGAAGTGAAAACGCAATGAAACTTTTTGATTTAATAGATAGAGCTAAATCCGAGGTTGAAAAATTTTATGAAGCAAAAAGAAAAAAAGATAACAGGACAAAAAGGGAGGAATTTCTTTATTTTTATGATGGTAAAGATTATACAGAAGTGATGCTGGCAATTTTTTCATCATACGAGAG